>JACESW010000048.1 GCA_013911625.1 Cryomorphaceae bacterium
CTTCGATGTATGGCTTTACTAATCTTGCTGTGAGTTCGGCGTCTTCCGAAAAGTTACCACTAATTCTCGCCCAGCGTGGTTCAGTGGCTAAATCAATCTGAGGGTGTAGCGATTCACGGATACCAACCGCTAGATATTCTTTACGAACCACCTCTGCAAATTCACGTACCAGGTTTTCATCTCCAATAGCCGCAAATCCTGGCATTTCACAGAACTGCGAGAAATTGGTGGCTGCCATTGAAAAAATACTATTGCTAAAATGGTGTCTTGGGTCCGAGGCAATGGTTACCGGGATGCCCAACCTGCTTTCTTCTGCCAGCAATTGTACATTGTTGTACCAGTTGGCAACTACCGTTAAATCTGTCGGTAATGACCAAACGTTGAAATGGCGGATTTCCTTACCGGTCATTGTTGCTCCGATGCTTGGCATACGTGCCGCAGGACCTTCTACTTCTTTCGTGCTCATTGGGTCGCCCGTGCCACTTACTCCTGTCCCTGGGATCCACATCATTCCCACTTTCTCGGCAACGGACATCTGTCCAATAAGATCAGTGATTCGGTCCTCAGTACTTACGCGAGCATCTTCGTAAGGATCCAAGGCGCCATTGGCATTGAGGTCGCGGAATTTTAGTCCATCAACTTCAATAACAGCTTTTGACTTTTGTTCAGTCAATAGGGTCAGTTTAAGCTGAGTGTCAGTGTTGCAGCCTATTGTAAGGATTGACAATAAGAGTAGCTGGGAAAAGAATTTTATCATGTATCATTCAAAATCTTAGGTTAGTATACGGAGCATTAAGCAGGGGTAGATGCTTGCTTTGCCTAAGATAATAACTTTTATTAATGTGTCTTGATGACACATTAAGGAAACTTCGGAAACTTAGAGAAGTCTCTAGGTCGTTTTTCTAGAAAGGCATTGCGGCCTTCAACGGCTTCATCCGTACCGTAGGCCAAGCGCGTGGCCTCTCCAGCGTACACTTGTTGACCAACCAACCCGTCGTCGATAAGGTTGAACCCAAACTTCAACATCTTGATGGCCGTGGGGCTTTTAGTCATAATCTCTTGCGCCCAGTCGTAAGCTGTCTGTTCTAGTTCTTCATGTGGCACTACCTTGTTTACCATACCCATCTCGTAGGCTTCTTGTGCAGAATATTCTGCACCTAAGAAGAAGATTTCTCGTGCTCTTTTTTGACCCACTTGGCGTGCGAGGTAAGCTGAGCCAAATCCGCCGTCGAAGCTTGCTACATCTGCATCGGTTTGCTTAAAGATGGCGTGTTCTTTTGAGGCTATGGTCATATCACATACTACATGCAGACTATGGCCACCGCCAACTGCCCAACCCGGTACTACGGCTATGACTACCTTATTCATGAATCGGATCTGACGTTGAACATCCAGGATGTTGAACCTATTGATGCCGTTCTCACCTTTGTATCCAGTGGTTGAACGAACGCGTTGGTCGCCGCCAGAGCAGAATGCCCAGCCGCCGTCTTTCGGCGACGGTCCCTCACCAGTGATAAGTACAACCCCAATTTCCTGGCTCTCGTGGCACAGGATGAGTGCCTCCCAAAGCTCGTCTACGGTCTTTGGAGTAAATGCGTTGCGCACCTCAGGACGATTGAACGCAATGCGTGCGACGCCGTTAAGCTGCTTAAATGTGATTTCCTCGTATTCCTTGACGGTTTGCCATTCTAGTTGGGCCATGGTCCAATTCTTTTAGGTGTGTATGAACATTAACAAAGGTACTATGTAATAGTTGATAGCAGAATATTTGAAATGAAACGCACCCAGATTCAGGATTTTGAAAAAATCGACCAAGCGAAAGACCTTGACGATATCGTGAAAGACAAACGCACAGGCAAAAGAGCTAACAAGAAAAAAGCGAAGCGTCGCAACCGTCATTACGGAAGGACGCTTCTCAAGCATTTCAAAGAAAATTACGAGGGTATAACCCCGGAAGATCAGAACCAGGCAGTTTAGTCGACGAACATGCCCATCCCAGCGCCAACACCGGCAAAGATGAAGAACAGTAGATACAGGCTGATAAATACAATCGCTGTAACACCATAAAATTTAAAGGTTGATTTTAGGTTACCCATGGCTGCTTCGAGTTCATCCGAATCCTTTTTATAGAGTGCTCTATTTGACTTTTCGCTAAACCTAAACAGGTACAGTGAGGGGAAGAAATAAAGGAGTGCCATCAGTAGGTAAAGCACAGTAAACGCGATCCCTCCGGCGCCTATCATTCCTGAGAACATGGAACCGGCGAAAATGGCCATGATGGCAATTAATCCCGCTCCAATAAAGCCGAGGATGGCTAGGAATTGGGCCCATTTTCTCGTTTCATTGATATAGCCAGCTGCCATATCTGTAATGGTTAATTCTTGTTTTGGTTGCTGGTTCGGTGTGTTTTCAGTTTCCATATAGAGTGTTTATTGAGTTCTAAGGATTTTTTCTATTTTCTTGCCTCTGGCTAACTCGTCTACGAGCTTGTCCATGTAGCGACATTCACGGGTCAGCTTTGTCTCGATCTCTTGGATTTTATACCCACAGATGCTACCGGTGATTAAGGAGGCATTCGGGTGTATGGTGGCTTTCTCAAAGAATTCCTTGAAGGTAGCTTTGCGCTCTATCATCTCCCTGAGCTGGGCTTCATCAAAGCCGGTGAGCCAATGGAGCACTTCGTGTAGTTCATCTAGACTGCGTCCTTTTTTCTGGACTTTGGTAACGTAGTGAGGATATATTCCCGCAAAGGTCAATGCCGCGACGCGTGCATCGTGTTCAGGAGTAGTGGCCATGGCGATTTAATGTTTTACAGCCAAAAGATACGACCAAAAAATATTTATCCTTAAAGAAGTAGTTCTAGAGGAAGATTCCAGATTTACGCTCGAGCAATCCTTGCGCGGCTAATCGACCGCTTTCCATCGCAGCATTTAAGGAGCCATTGTACAGCACATCTCCAGCGAGAAATACATTTTCCATGAGCATACTTTCACTCGGTTCTGCGGTCATTTTCAGATTGCCCAGATCGGGAAGTGCTTGCTCAATATGGAAGTTACCGATGTGGGTTATAGCGCCTACACCGCAGTATTCGCGTATCTCGTCTTGAACCTTAGCTGTAATTTCTTTTTCACTTTTGCCGTTAAATTCTAGGACAGTCGCTGATAGTATTTGTCGGCCAATAGTATCGGTATAGCCGTAGAGATTATTGATGAGTTTTTCGGGATCAGCAATTAATCCAATCGTTTCCTTTGGTAGGTTAGAGCCGTCGATTTCAAAATACAGGCACATGCAAGATTTCCAATCCGTTCCTTGTCCCGACATATTGGAGATTAGTGAAGAAGCGTCCGCAGTGACAATCACGCCACCATGGCCCAATTCTTCCTTTGTTTTTAGAACGATTTTATCGCTGGTAACATTACTTACCTCCGCCCCAAAATGGAATTCCGTGGTCTTTAGTTTGTTTGTAAGTTGCTCGCTAATTGCACCTATTCCCGCCGAAGGGATGGTGGCATAGCCTTCACCAAACATCTTGTAGACAAATTCAAACATACGGCTTGAAGTGCGCAGCTCTGGTTCCAAGAAGATGCCCGCAAAAAAGGGTTTGAAGAATCGGTCAATGATAACATCTGAAAACCCAAAATTCCTGAGATACTCTAATGTGGTTACCTCTTCATCAGCAAAGATTTCATCGATGGATTTACGCTTCATTCTTGCATTGAGACGAAGCACTTTTATTTTATCCCCGATGCTGCCAATCTTCGCAGTGACGGTTGGGATGAGCATTTTGAAATCTCTTAAGGGATCGCCAATCACATAACGTCTTTCGTCCACATAAATCTGTGCCCCTGAGGCCAAGCGTCGAAGATCAAGTGCATCATAGTCCAGGTATTTTTTTGCCATCGGGTAGCCGTCGAGCAATACCTGAAAACCGATATCTAGGTGGTGATCGCCCATAGATACTGTGCGTACACGTCCACCTACACTATTAGATTTTTCTAAAACAATAGGAGTATAGCCCGCCTTTTCTAGTTCAAAGGCAGCAATGAGACCGCTAATACCAGCGCCAACAATGTATACGGTTTCTTTCGATTCCATGGCAGTTACTCTTAAGGGTATAAAGAGTAAACGGCTAGAATTCGAATAAGTTTACTGCCAAGAAAGTAAGTCGCCTTTTTTGCTAAAACGCTCTAGTTTGCCCAGGTTTTAGCTTCATTGTTTGATTACCGTGCTTTATCCAAATAGTAATCCTTGAATTAGGGTTTCTAACTTCGTTTATATCCCATTCTAAATCACGAATTGCGAGAATATATTCAGTGAATTCGCGATGTCCCACCGACCAAATGTCTTCGGCCTTACCCATTGCCTCGCAAAACTTGATCATGTTATTCCATCGAGTAGAGTCACCAAATTCCCAAGAATGCCCCCACACATAGAGAAGCTTTAAATCATCACTTTTGAGATTTATGTACTTTTCTGAATGTTCGAGCACCCTACTATCATGGGTTGTGGGTGGCCAAAACAAGAATTGGTCTGAATCTGGGATGCTATAAGTATGGGTATCGTCAATAGTACGGCCGTTAATAAAACCTAATTCTCTTGCGAGTTCACCAATAATTGTATCTGTTTTTCCGAAAGGATAAGCCATGCTTTTCACATCAATATTTTTGTCTTGAAAATAGCTTATATCCTCGGCGAGCTCTTTGCGAACCTCGTCGATAGAGACGGTGGTAAAGTCTTTGTGGTATTGACCATGAGCAGCTATTTCATGGTTCTTGTAAATTACATCTAGAGAATCTGTTGGGACATAATGTTGGTATACAGTATCTCCATTAGCCAAAGGCCAACCCTTTATTGTTCCAATATATCCAGAATTTAGATTAAACGTACCAATTAGTTTGTGTTCGTCGAAAAGCGACGCAAGTTCCACATCTTGAATAGTTCCATCGTCATAACTTAAGATTAGTGCTTTTTGAAAGCCTCCCGGGTAGGTTATAATTGGTGAAGTCTTATTCTGTGGCATGCAAGAAGCCAACAAATAAAGAATGAGTATCGGTGTGTACTTCATTACCCGTTGTGGATATCGTAGAATTGGACCACACCTTTTAGTTCATTTGGTGAGCCAACGAGCACAGAAACGATCTTCTTTTCACGGAATAATTGATCCATCTCGTGAAGCCCTGTTTGAGGTTCAATGAATATTGGATTTTTTGAGCCCATTTGCTCGGCCACAAGATTGCCGGAATCTTTAGCATTTTCCATGGCTCGGCGAATATCTCCATCGGTAATTATTCCCAACACATCATTTCTGCTCCCAATGCAAGCAAGCCCTAGACGACCTTCAGAAATTTTCAAAAGTACTTCCTGCAGTGAATCTGTAGGTTTAACGAATGGAACCTCAGTAATCATGAGATCTTTAGCCTTCGTCAGTAAACTCTTGCCCAAGGTTCCCCCTGGGTGTAGCGCAGCAAACTCTTCTTCGGAGAAACCGGACAGCTCCATAACGGTAGCACAAATAGCATCGCCAATCACTAGGGCAGCGGTGGTGCTTGTTGTAGGTGCTAAATTCAGCGGGCAGATCTCCTTGTCCACCTTGCACTCAAGGTGCACCTTAGAATAACTTGCCAAGGTACTATTGTGGTCGTTGGACATCCCAATGACGCTCTTTGATTTGCTGTATTTTAAGAGGTTGATGAGCTCAGCCGTTTCCCCTGAATTTGAGAATGCGAACAATACATCGGCGGCTTCTATCATTCCTAGGTCACCGTGGTATGCTTCGCCCGGATGGACAAAGAAAGAAGGCACACCGGTTGATGAAAAGGTAGCAGCTAGCTTGCGCGCAATGATACCGCTCTTACCCATTCCCGTAAAGATGAGCTTCCCTTTGCATTCCATGATTATTTCTACCACCGACTCGTAGTCGTTGGTGTCGTTCTGTGCTAAATCTAGAATAGATTTTGCCTGTGCTTCAATGGACGCTATGGTTCTGTTGTTGATGCTCATGGCTCTAGATTAAATCCTTTACTAAGGCTTCTAAATCGTTTAATGCCAGCATATTTGGGCCGTCTGAAAGGCCTTCATCAGGGCGTGGGTGCGTTTCTAAGAAAAACACATTAGCGCCCCACAGTTTTGCGGTCTTTGCAAAATAAGGCACGTAGGCGCGATTGCCTCCGGTGGTTCCATCGTTACTGCCAGTCTCCTGCGCACTGTGGGTACAGTCCATGACGACATGATCAGTGAGCGCGCCTAACTTTTGGAGGTTGCGGAAGTCTACGACAAGCTCACTCGGTCCGAAAAGAGTACCGCGTTCAGTTAACCAAACCTGGTCATTACCGGTAGATTTTACCTTATTAACGGCGAATTTGATTTTCTCTGTATTGAGAAACTGTGCTTTCTTGATATTGACAATCTTGCCCGTCTTTCCGGCTTCAAGAAGCATATCGGTTTGACGGCAAAGGAACGCGGGAATCTGAATGATATCGACGCGGTGTCCGTAGCTGGCAATTTGTTCGGGAGTGTGAAAGTCGGTGGTGATGGGCAGTCCAAATTCATCTCGAATGGTTTCAAGCATGGCAATGCCTTCTTCTATACCCGGTCCACGAAAACTAGTTAAAGACGTACGATTGGCTTTATCAAAGCTGGCTTTAAAGTAAATCTCTACATTCAGCTCTTTTTTTATACGGGCCAATTCTGCTGCAACTTCGCGCAGCAAGTCCATACTTTCAATAACACAGGGTCCAGCAATGATTTTCATGTTGTGCTCTCTTGGGTTTCGCCAAGAATACAACGTCCGTATTCTTTAATGCGTATCAAAAGTAGGGAATCGGCAGGGAAGTGGTGCTAGCCTTTAGGCCACTCTACTTCCTTTTCAAAGAATCCGATGGAAATTACCACAAAGAGGGTCTCGTTCTCTTTATGTATAGCCACATCGTACCAGCTTCTTCGTTTAAAGACGAAGAGTTCACCTTCCCAATGGTCGCCCTTGTTTTGTAAGTTCTTCAGGTTGATTTTCCCGACAACTTCTGCCCGGTCTGAAGAGATGATTTTCCCAAACAACTCACCATTATCCTCGTAAATTTCTACGATGGACTTTTCCCTGCCTGTGTCCCATGTGCCAACGATTTCATTTTGACTTAACGCGGTCAAGGAAATGAATAATGCAAGTAGTATAAATGCTTTTCTCATGCCTAAGTTTTCCAAACGAACACCTTTTCTACAGTGCCGTCATCGTAAATATATATTAACGGAATGTCAGGTCGGTAGTTGGTTTCGCGACCCAGGAAATCCACAATCTTGATGAGGTTACGCTCGGGCTCTACAGGCAGTTCGTCGCAGGGCGGCTCGAGGTTTCCGATCCATTGTATCTGTCCTTGACCGCTAGTAATCCTCTCGTCAAGGTACTCGAGCAATCCAGTTTTCACATGTGCGCCGTAGTTATTATTAAGGGCAGCAAGAAAATCGGAATACTGAAATCCATAATCCTTGCGGTAGTAAGTATCGGAGAGCACGGCACCTTTGATAAGGTCTTGCTTGTTTTCTAGAACAATACCTAGTGAAGAGGTGTCGAGGTCTGTTAACAGGGTGTCGAGATAGGCGTTAAAGATATCTTTGTAATAGGGAATATCGAGCAAGCGCTCAACGAGTGGACGGTTATTTTCGTGCCAATTGTTGAGGTTTCTATTGGCCCAATCGACTCCGAACCAGTCAATACCGAACGTGTTGTCAAGATCATATTCTATAAACACAAATTTGCCGTTGGAAGGCTGTCTGTACAGGTAGAAGTTGTTCTTGTTGAAGGCGTGACCGTCCCAATGTCCAATGAGTATTTCTGTCGCCAGTGTTTTCAGGTAGTGATTGACTTCGAAGTTGCGTTCCATGTAACACGGAAAGTCGCTGTCGCTGATGTTGTTTAAAGAGTCTAAAAAGAGAATAAACGCGCTGTAGTCGTTAGAGTCTTTGTTGGTTTTAAGCTCGTAAACACTGCGATAAGAATTTGGGTTGCTGCCCCAATAATTCAGGTCCGCGCCCCAGCTTGCTTTGTAGAGGTTGCCGCCGTCATCATCAATGAATCTTTTCTGGAGAAACTCATCGTCAATATGTTCAACATTCAGGTAAAGACCGCGGTAGTTTCCATTGAGGTAGAGCTTCACAAAGCTTGTTCTCGAAGCAACTAATCCGTAGCGCTGGAGAAGATGTAGGC
>JACESW010000049.1 GCA_013911625.1 Cryomorphaceae bacterium
GTACACTTCATCAGCGATTAGGAACAGGTCGTGTTTAAGTACGATTTCTTTCAGTTGCTCGAGCTCTTCCCTGCTGTACAAGTACCCGGTTGGATTACCCGGGTTACAGATGAGAATGCCTTTTGTTTTTTCTGTGATGGCCTCCTCAAACAACTCCACAGGCGGTAGTGCAAAACCATTTTCAATGTTGGCTTCGACCGGAACTACCTTAACACCGCTCGCTGTAGCAAAGCCGTTGTAGTTGGCATAGAAGGGTTCTGGGATGATAATTTCATCACCTTCATCCATTGCAGATCCAAAAGTAAATAATAATGCTTCTGACCCCCCTGTGGTTACAATGATTTCATCGGTTTGTACAGGAAGGTTCTTACCGTGGTAGTATTTCGATAATCCCTCTCTCAAGGAAGCAAATCCTGCGCTATGGCTGTAGGCCAAGACAGGTACTTCAGCCTCCTTTATGGCTTGCTGTGCCTCCACAGGTGTCTGAATATCGGGTTGACCAATATTTAGATAGTACACCTTGTTTCCGTTGCGCTCAGCTTGTTCTGCGAAGGGAACTAATTTGCGGATAGGGCTTGAAGGCATGCTGGTGCCTTTCTTCGAAATTGATGGCATTGCTGTTTGTTTTGGTACTAAAAAAGCCCCGCAAAAATACGGGGCTTTCTTGAAATTATTGGGACGTAATCCTGCCTTATTTGGCAATCACACTACCGCCTTGTTTGGTAGGCGTCGTTTTTTGAGCCGCAGGGTTCATTACTTGTCCTTTGATGGTAAGCACAACTGTTTTGTTCGTTGCGTTAGAATTTACGGTAACAGTCTTATGGAAATTACCCATACGGTTCGTATCGTATTTCACCGTAATGTTTCCTTCTGCTCCTGGAGCGATTGGTTCACGCGTCCATTTTGGAGTAGTACAACCACAAGAAGCACGCACAGAATTCAGAACTAACGGCTCTGTTCCTTCGTTTTTAAATTTGAATACACGAGTTCCATTAGCACCTTTTTCGATCTTTCCGTAGTTGATCACTTTTTCAGCAAATTGGATTTTTGCACCTTCCGTAGGTTGCTCTTGCGCTTGTGCAGCGAATCCGAATAGCGCCACTGCTAGAGTTAGGATGAATTTTTTCATGTTCAATTTCAATGTTTGAGAGTTCCAAATGTACTTCGAAAGCAATGGCTTTCAAAGGAAATTAACAATCTCTTAGCCTATGGGTTCATTGGATGCTTGCAGGCGCTTATTTTTGCAACTTATAATTAGAACGACTTCCATGCGCGAAATTGGAAAATATACCCCGGGAGAAATTGAATCTAAGTGGTACAGCCACTGGTTGGACAAGAAGTACTTTCATGCTGAAGTGTCTGATAAAGAGCCGTATACAATTGTTATCCCACCGCCTAATGTCACAGGTGTACTGCACATGGGTCATATGCTGAACAATACGGTTCAGGACGTTCTAATTCGTCGTGCTCGTATGCTTGGTTTGAACGCTTGTTGGGTACCGGGTACCGACCATGCGTCCATTGCAACTGAAGCAAAGGTGGTAAAGCGCCTACGCGAACAGGGCATTAAAAAGTCAGATTTATCTCGCGAGGATTTCTTGAAACATGCCTGGGATTGGACCGATGAATACGGCGGAATCATCCTAAAGCAATTGCGCCGCCTTGGAGCCTCTTGCGATTGGGACCGTACGGCATTTACTCTAGACGAAGTTCGCAGCGAGCAAGTCATTGATGTATTCATAGACCTGCACCAAAAAGGCATGATTTACCGCGGTCTGCGCATGGTGAATTGGGATCCAGTAGCACTTACGGCAGTATCGGACGAGGAAGTCATCCACAAGGAAGAGAACAGCCGTCTGTACTACATGACCTACAAGATTGAAGGATCCGATGAAGCTTTGCAAGTTGCCACGACACGTCCTGAAACCATTTTTGGCGATACTGCAGTTTGTGTGAATCCTGAAGACAAGCGCTACCAACATTTGAAAGGTAAGAAGGCCATCGTTCCTCTAGTAGGGCGCGCCGTACCGATTATTTTCGACGAGTACGTGGATATCGAATTTGGTACAGGAGCACTGAAGGTGACTCCAGCACACGATACGAATGACCAAATGTTGGGTGAGAAGCACAACTTGGAAGTCATAGATGTATTCGATCAACACGCTGCACTGAACGAGCACGGTGGTGCATTTGCCGGTTTGGATCGATTCGATGCACGTAAAAAAGTAGCCAAAGCCCTTGAAGAGGCGGGTCTATTGGTAGAGACCAAGGACCTTAGAAATAAAGTCGGACGCAGTGAGCGTACTGATGCTGTGATTGAGCCGCGCCTGAGTATGCAGTGGTTTTTGAAGATGTCGGATTTGGCCAAGCCTGCCATTGACGGCGTAAAATCAAGGGACATTACCCTACATCCTCCGCACGCAGAGAAGACGTACCTATACTGGATGGAGAACATCAAAGATTGGTGTGTTTCACGTCAACTCTGGTGGGGACACCGCATACCAGCTTGGTACGATGCAGAGGGCAATGTGGCCGTTTGCAAGACCAAAGCAGAAGCCGTTGCAGCCCTTGGTACTGATGCTGTGCACCAAGACGAAGACGTGATGGATACGTGGTTCAGTTCATGGCTATGGCCGTACAGCGTATTCTCTGGAAACCAGGAAGAGGAAGATTATTTCTACCCTACCAACACACTAGTGACTGGACAGGATATCATTTTCTTCTGGGTAGCCCGTATGATCATGGCGGGATATGAGTTTAAAGGAAAACGTCCGTTCAAGGATGTATACTTCACGGGTATGGTACGTGATAAGAAGCGTCGTAAGATGTCTAAATCCCTCGGTAATAGTCCGGATCCGCTAGATCTTATCGATAAATACGGCGCCGATGGCGTTCGTGTAGGTATGCTCATGACGGCGCCTGCAGGTAACGATTTATTGTTTGACGAAGACCTCTGTTCTCAAGGTTCTTTCTTTGCGAATAAAGTGTGGAATGCCTTCCGTTTGGTGGGCATGTGGGAGGCTGGTGCCCAGGGCATGAGTGCTTCGGAATCGCTTTCTGTACAATGGATGCGCAACAGGATTGGTGAAGCTCTTGTAGAGCTGGAAAGCAGTTTCGAAAAATACAGATTGTCTGAGGCTTTGATGACGACCTATAAGCTGGTTTGGGACGATTTCTGTTCGTGGTATCTAGAAATGGTGAAACCGGCGAAGGGTGAGCAAATCTCGGCCGAAGCGTTGGAGGCTACCAAATCAATCTTCAACACACTGTTGGAAATTATGCACCCGTTCATGCCGTTCATTACGGAAGAATTGTGGCAGAACCTTGCAGAGCGTGAAGCAGGGCAGACCATCAACTTTGCCGCTTGGCCTACTCTCAAAGTGGAAGATCAGGCAATCCTAAAATCATATGCGCACTTCGCGGAGGTAGTAAGCGGTGTTCGTACCGTACGTAATGAAAACGGTATCACTCCGAAAGAGGTCCTTACCATTGAGATTGCCGAGGGTACGGCGCACGACGTAGCCTTTGATGCACTCATCATGAAGCTCGCCAATGTTGAGGTGATCGCAACCGTAAGCGAAGTGAAGAAATCTGCATTCAGCTTTGTAGTTGGTGGGATCAATTATACCATCCCGGCCGATGCCTTCGTGAACGTTGATGACGAGATTGCCAAGCTCGAGGAAGAATTAGCTTATACGCAAGGTTTCTTGAAGAGCGTCGAGAAAAAGCTCAGTAATGAACGCTTCGTTTCTAATGCGCCTGAGGCTGTGGTTGCCTCGGAACGTAAAAAGCAAGCAGATGCTGAAGGTAAAATAGTCTTAATTACGCAACGCTTGGAGGCCTTAAAAGGATAAGCATGAGCCAAGACCTAAACGCCGGAATTCATAGCCACATTGCAGGACTCGAGAAGAAAACGGGCCAGCCTATTTCGTATTGGGTAGATATGGTCCGCTCTTGGAACGAGCCGAAGCACATGGCCAATGTCAAGCGCTTGAAAGAGGAATTCGGTATTGGTCACGGACATGCGAATATGGTGGTTCACTTGACCAAAGAAAATACCTCTCTACACATGGATGAAGGCCAAGTAGAGGATAGCGTTTTCAAGGGCAAGGAGCACTGGAAGCCTTTACATGATCGCCTCGTTGCTGGCTTGCAAGCTACCGGTTTGGAATTTGAGCTCAGCGGTAAGAAGAAGTATTACAGCATTCGGACTTCAAAACAAGTTGGGTGTTTAGTGCCGGCCACCAAGGCTAGGTTCGAAGTTTGGATAAATGTCAAAGGGCAGGAGCCAGTGGGAAATCTACAGCTCATGAAAGCGGGGAGTATGTGTTCGCATGTGATCCATCTCACTGAGGAGGATGCGGATATTTCAGAAGTGCTTCTCTGGCTTGAAAGGGCAATTCAAAGGACTTTATAACATAAAAGCCCGGCGCGCAGCGCCGGGCTTTTTGATTGCAGGGGTACAACTACCTGCATGAATGGGCCCTCGAATAAATAACCACAAACACTCACATCAAAACGAGCCCATTCTCCTTATTATTTTGCCTCAATGGCTAGCGTATATACCGCTTTACAAACTCTTCTTGCAGGCTCTCCTTTGGCCCGTTTACTTACATAAACCTTTAGATCCACCTGTTTTTTTCCGTTCGGAGCGAAGTTGCTCTCAACGAGTAAATCTTCGCCTAATTGTGCATTGCTGTAGAGCTTTAAATCAATGTTCTTCACCTTGTCGCGGTAATGTTCATCGAGCATTAATGCTTCGAGACGTTCACTTTTGATTTCGTTCATGGCATCCATAAGATTCCAAACGGTGAGCATTCCTTGAGTATCAACCATGTTGCCATCGATGCTCAACTGCTTTCTCGTTTTTAACGGACCTGCTTTTCTTACGGTGGTGAAGAAATTTTTCATTTCGTTCAAATTGTAGACATAAAAAAAGCGCCCTCACATGGTGAAGGCGCTTTCTATATCCTGGGTTGTATAATTTAAATCTCTATGCCTTCACAATATTGTATACACAACCCTTCCACACATAAATGCGGTTATTAAAGGTTGCTGTATGAATAAATTGCTGTTGCATTGGGCTAATGTAGTATTTCTATTGGTAACGCAAAAGCGGTGCCAAATATTTTACAAATCTTGCTTCAACCGTTTAGTTTTTCCTGGATTCAGCCCAGATCTGCCACATTTTACCTGGTTTCTTACCTTGAATTTTTCGGTGTAAACTTTGTGAAGCAGGCCTTGGATTGCTCATTGCAGCAAAGGCTTGTAAGGTTTGTGTTGCTTCCCTTCCAAGCCCGTTAAGATTCTGAGGTGTGTATTTCTTATCCAATTTTTTCAACGCATTCATAGAAGCGTAAATGTCACCTCGTACGCGTTCAACCTCTGCAAGACGCAGCGCTGCACTAGTATTTCTTGGACTCATCGATAGTACTTTATTGTACAATCGGCTTGCCTCTGCATAATTCCCTTCAATCCTGTGAATCTGGGCCAATTGATTCAAACTTAAAATATGATTAGGATGAATTTCAAGCGCTTGCTGAAAAGCTGCTGCACTCTTTTTAAGTATTCCCGCATTCGGCTGCTGACCGCCAGAGATCAAGATTCCAAGCCCTTCGAAATATGGCATTGGATTGTTATAAATATCCATTTCGAAGAAAGTTCCAGTGGCGGCAACACTATTTTGTACCATAGCACGGGTGTTACGCTTCATGTATCCGTCTAAAGCTTGCGCTGCTTCCTTTTCTCCACCTACTCTTGCCACACTCACTGCGACCGTAAAGACGAGAGCTGCAGTCGATAATGTCATGGATAGTGGCTTTCCCCCTTCGTAAATGGATTTGCTTTGGCTCGCTAGATAGCCCATAGCCACGGCAAAAGGAATAAGAAGCGTCGTCCTTTCAAGCGGAAATTCACCGAAGCCGTAAACGCCGAATGCAACGATGGTCAGGCCAAAAAGTAATTGCCCTTTATTCTTCAACAGGTGGAGTAGTGCCAAAAGCATCATACCTATAAAAAAGAAGGCCCCGATACCAGTTTCACTCAATAGCCAAAGGACATCATTGTGCGGTCGCAGTATGGAGGTCGTGCCGTTCATAACACTTTCATTCGTTCCCTTAAGTCCTGTTGCAGGGTATTCAATTTTCCATTGACCTCCGCCCACGCCAGAGATGGGGTTGTCTAAAAACATTTCCTGTGAAGCCTTCCAATAGTGCATCCTGCTTTGGATAGTACTGCTATCAAACACTTTTTCAGCCCCACCAAACACAATTGCAATGCCAACGCCTACAACAAGAACTGCAAGGGCAATCAAACTTTGGTTGCGGTACGTGCTGTCTTTCTGTGCGGCATAAGCACCTGCTGCCACTAATGCCATTAAGGCTGCCGCAAGCCACACACCGCGAGTTCTCAAAAAAAGGATTTCAAACAATGCTAATCCAACGGCGATTCTTTGAAGCCAAGTTCCTAAAGTATCTGGGAGACGTACTGAAAGAGCCGCGGGGATCAGCATCAATAATGTAGCTGCTGCGTAGTTTTTGTGCGCAAAGAGCTTACCGCTGGCCAAGTAGATATCACCTTCTTTATAGGCTTCTCCAAGGGAAGGGAGAATACTTAATCCGGCGATTAAAAGGGCGAATTGGGCACCTACTCCAAAGGCTTTCAATGTTCCTTTTTCATCATTGCGAAATGCTTCGGCCGAAATCACCATTGTCCCAAAAAGTAAGGACATACGTGCAATGTGGCCGTAAAGTTCACTCGGAGCATTTACATTTCCAAGTTTGACTAAAGGCCAGGCTACTAACCCCAAAGCCATAATTTCTAGTACGCCCAGACGGCTTTTCAAGTTTTTGAGACCCATACCCAAAGCGATAATTGCAATAAATCCTGCAACCGCCATTCGTTGCCATAAACCAATGTCTTGGAGATCATTACTGATTGCAATAAGAACTACCACAGGCAGATAGAAAAAAGGAGACTGAAAGAGCTTCATATTTTTCGGTTTGCCGTGAAGATAGCAAAAGAATCATTGCTACTTCTGATGTATCTTTAAGGACCCAAATACATCACAGAACCATGGAAACCCAAGCCCCGTACGTGCCAAAAAATAAGGTACGCATTGTTACTGCCGCTTCGCTCTTTGACGGTCACGATGCAGCCATAAATATCATGCGTCGCATCATCCAAAGTACTGGATGTGAGGTTATACACCTCGGCCACGACCGTTCAGTGGAGGAGGTCGTAAATACTGCCATTCAAGAAGACGCCAATGCTATTGCTATGACCTCTTACCAAGGCGGGCACATTGAGTACTTCAAGTACATGTATGATCTATTGCAAGAAAAAGGCGCTAGCCACATTAAGATTTTTGGTGGTGGAGGCGGTACCATATTGCCGGAAGAAATTGAAGAGTTGCATGCTTATGGAATAACTCGACTTTACCATCCAGACGATGGCCGTAAGATGGGCTTGCAAGGCATGATCAACGACCTCGTTGAGAAATCTGATTTTTTGGTCGGAGATACTCTACCGGGAAGCTTGGACGAATTAGTGGGTGCCAATAACCCTACCATTGCGCGTTGGATCAGTGCCGCAGAGAATTGTGGTGAGCAACACGGGCAGGCATTGGTATCTATTACCGAGAAAGCTGCAGCCATACACACACCTATTCTTGGGATTACCGGAACGGGCGGGGCAGGGAAGAGTTCGATGGTGGACGAGCTGGTTCGCCGTTTTACCATGGATTTTGATGATAAGCGCATTGCTGTAGTATCGGTAGATCCTTCAAAGAGAAAGACCGGCGGTGCCTTGTTGGGCGATCGAATTCGTATGAATGCCATCAAACACGGTAATGTGTTCATGCGTTCCTTGGCCACGCGTCAAGCAAATTTGGCCCTGAGTGCTCACGTGCAAAATGCTTTGGACATTTTGAAAGTGGCTGGATTCGACCTCATTATTCTAGAAACTTCAGGAATCGGGCAGAGCGATACAGAAATCCTAGACCATAGCGATGCTAGCTTATACGTGATGACGCCGGAATATGGCGCCGCGACGCAGCTCGAAAAGATTGACATGCTGGATTTTGCCGACCTCATTGCGTTGAACAAGTTTGACAAACGCGGCGCCTTGGATGCCCTACGAGATGTCAAGAAGCAGTACCAACGCAACCATAACTTGTGGGA
>JACESW010000005.1 GCA_013911625.1 Cryomorphaceae bacterium
GCATGCATACCCGCTTTCGCAGAGAAACTGACTGCTTTAGATCCAGATTTTGAAATTTTGGAAATCCCTTCGGGTGAGGAGAGTAAAAGTCTAGAGTTGGTCAATCAACTTTGGTTGACGCTCCTAGAACACGGTGCCGATCGCAATACACTTCTTATTAATCTTGGTGGTGGGGTAGTCGGTGATATTGGTGGCTTCGTAGCTTCGACCTATAAGCGCGGGATTTCCTTTATTCAAGTGCCAACCTCATTGCTCGCCATGGTAGATGCTTCGGTTGGGGGTAAGACAGGAATCAATATTGGTGGTTTGAAAAATCAGGTAGGAACCTTTACTCAGCCGGATATGGTTGTTGTTGATGCTTCCTTTCTTGCTTCGCTTCCCGAAGAAGAGTGGGCGAGTGGCCACGGTGAGATGATCAAACATGCCCTGTTAACCGGAACTGATTGGCCTGAGGTTTTGAGTTGGACGGCAAAAGATGATTTACAAGAGGAGATTAAACGTTCGGTGGCGATGAAAGCTGCAGTCGTGGAGTCCGATTTTAAAGAGAGCGGCCTTCGTAAAACCTTAAATCTAGGACACACCTTTGGCCATGCATGGGAAAGTTTGATGCACAGCAAAGGCAACGGGATTACACACGGTCGTGCAGTCATTCAAGGATTGCATGTCGCCTTGGTGTTAAGTCAGGAGCAAGGACTTCAAGCGGAATTGGCGAAGAGGTATCCTTGGACAAAGGTTTCAATGGAAGATTTTGAAATTCTTTGGCATTATCAATTGGCCGATAAGAAAAATGAAAACGGCGAAATACAGTTTGTACTTCTCGAGCACCTAGGTGGCCCCACTTTTGGTACACCTGTGCGTTTGGAGGCTTGGTCTGCGGCGTTACTTTGGTTAAATCAAAGTGCCGATGCCAGATAATATTTCACTTCCGCATGTAACAAAGCCAGTGCAAGGGACGTTCGAGTTGCCCCTCAGCAAGAGCATGGTCAACAGGGCACTTCTCCTCGCTGCAATGTATCCAGAGATTACCTTGAGCGGTATGAGTACGTCCAGCGATAGTGTCTATCTACAACAGGTACTCGATGGCTATTTAGGCGATAGCGCAATGGTTGGTGCAGGCGGTACTACCCTGAGATTTGCAACAGCATATTGGGCGTGCCAAGAAGGTGCACAAATGGAACTTTATGGCACGGAACGCTTGAATAAGCGACCAATAGCGCCATTGGTTGACGCTCTGAATGCGTTAGGCGCTTCTGTGAGCTACATGGCAGCTGAAGGCGAGGCTCCGTTGCGCATACAAGGAAGGAATTTAATAGGTGGACGTCTACATCTCGGGCACGTGAGTAGTTCGCAATTCATCACTGCATTGATGCTCATTAGTCCTAAAATGGAGGAGGGATTACATTTGACTTGGGACAGTGCTCCTTCACAGCCGTATTTGGTCATGACGGCAGCCCTTTTGCGTGAGTCGGGATTTGAGGTACTACTAACCGCTGAGGAATTTAAAATTAGTGCAGGTCAACAACCTAAGAAGGTGGAGCTGTTCATTGAACGAGATTGGTCTGCAGTGGCTTTTTGGTGCGAAGTGGTGGCGCTGTCGAATGAGGCAAGTATTGAATTGTTGGGATTTAAGCCGGAGAGCCTTCAAGGGGATAGCCGAGTATTGGATTACTTTGAGCCTTTGGGGGTGAAGAGTACTTTCGAAAACGGCTCCTTGATACTGACCAAAAAGTCTGTACTCCCGTTGGGGAAGTTCACAGCAAACTTGATATCTGAACCAGATCTAGCACAGGCCCTAATCACTACGTTGTTAGTCACTAAAGTACCTTTTGAAATCCACGGACTACAAACACTAACAACCAAGGAAACTAACCGTATCGCGGCCTTAGAACATTTGGCACACACTTTAGGCGTCGCAGTAAAGTCCACTCGAGACAGTTTGGCTTGTGCGGATTATCCTGACGAATTCACTGGCGGGCCGAAGTCCTATGGTTCTTTAGAAGACCACAGGGTCGCCATGTCTTTAGCGCCGTTGTCCTTAAGGTTTCCTATTACTATAAAAGACCCATCGGTTGTGGCGAAAAGCTATCCCGAATTTTGGAACCATTTTACTCAACTATAGTGAGGTGAAATAGCTCATTTGTAGCGTGCTCTTGGGGATATTTTCAAAGTTGATTGTCGTGCCCATCTGTAGCGGCCCGATAGCCACTTTAGCGACTATCCCACTAAAATCTTCATGTATGGCTAATGCTCCAAGGTATCCTCGCGCAGCAGGAATACCGAGCCATACAGGACTCCCTCGGTAATCTACCGCAGCAAACAAAAGATGGTACTTGGCGGGTCCATGGAGCCACGTATGACGTAGGCTAAGTCCATAGGTTCCTTGATGCCAATGCAAATCATAATTTATTTTGGAACGCTGGAGTTGAAGTTTCCATCTATACGAGCGCTCCAACGCTCCCGTACTGTGCTCGTTCACAAAGACTCTCAGGTTTTTATTTTGAAGTTGTACTCGAAGAACCCCGGCATTATGAATCACATGCCAACGCCCGAAGCGGTCTTGCCAGCTCAAGTACTTTCGGGTACTTAAACCTTCCGTAGTTCGCAGTACGTTGAGTTCAAACAATACATCTTGGTACAAGAGATTTCCTCCAACGTGCTGTTTTTCCCGAGTTACTTCAGTGAACATGCGAAAAGGTCCTTCATAGTATTTCCCAAAGACGGTCCATTCACTGCCTTTGAGTCCTGCGCCATACGCTAGGACGCTATGGTTCTTCTGCCAAATTAGAAGCGGCGAGGTCTGGCTTAACGCACCGAGAAAGGTGTAGCTCTTGTTTTGAAGTCGCCAAGCAACGCCTCGATACATTCCTGAAGAAGAGACCCCTGTCTGCCCACTTAGACCAAAGCGAAAGTATTCGTTGGTTGTTGGTGAAGGAAAACCCGGTCTACCCAGAAGAATTCCTTGTCCACAATGCAAAGAGAAATCGCCAATCAACCATTTTGAGTTTTTAGTAGAACTAGAAATATATCCGTTGTATGTAGGCTTGAAATTCTCTAAAACTGTATGAAGAGCAGCGCGGTGTCGGTGGTGCCCTATCAGTACTGAGCTGCTCAATCGAACAATACCATTGCCTAAGCTAGATTTTGAAACAATCTGACCTCGTGAATGCTTCACGTCCCGTTTTAGAGGAAACATATCTAGTAGGTATTCTACGGTGAGTGTATCTAGCCCGTCTATGTAATACAATTCACTGGTATGTGCAATGGAACCGAAGGTGTTGCGGTAAGAAATGAAGTGAAATATAGCGTCTTTGGGCAGCCCAAATATCTGCCAAAGGTGCTGCGCAGAAATATTGTTTAGGGAAGAGGTATCTATAACTTCTAAAGCTTCTTCAGTGAGCGCTTCACGAGGTACCTGAGAAAACCCAAAAATAGGGACGAACAGCAAGACTAAGAGGATTCTTACCATTGCCCTACCAGTACAGGAGCATTTATAGTACTGCCCGTATTCAATGCTATTTGAATCCACACTTGCTGGTATTTTAGAGCGAATCCAAGCCTTTGGTATTCCGGTGCAAGACTCAAAGTTAGAAGTACTCTATCAGTCGTGTAATGGGTGATGATTTGCAGGGCATTACTTTTTGAATCCCATTCCATACCAAGGCGCCATAGAGGATCGAGTTCGTAGAGGTGGGTCGCTTTAAATTCAAAGGAATTTCGAGCAGGATGAAGAGAGACGAAAACCAAGGATTGGGTCAATTCTTGGCTGAAAAGAAGGCTGCTGTTTAGATGAACCTGGGTATGAGATGCGCTACTATGAAAAGAACGAATGAATTGTAGGCCTGTGTTCAAGCTAAAATGCTCATGTAATGAGATGCCTGTGCTTACGGCGATAGACTGCTGTCTGAAGTCTAGCAATCTTCTATTTTTCAGTTCCAGCCCTAGCTTGTTGGCCTGCCTCAGCCCCATTTTGAATTCAGAGAGTTCACCGTAGGATTGCCCTGAAAAATAGGCCGAACGGTCTGTGATTGGAGTAAACAGAAAAGGGATGCTCCAAAAGAGGAGCGAAGCAGGAATAGGGGAATACATGGACCTTATTTTCCATGTAAATTCTTGCTAAATCTTAGTCTACAGCAAAGATTGTGAAGAAGTAAAAGTTATCCCTGTTTAGTAGTAGCTAACCAGTTCCACTCGGAAGATTAGTGGACTGTAGGCAGGAATCGTAGCACGTTCATTATCGCCATACCCGAGGGTTGATGGGAAGATAATGACCGCACGACCGCCTTCGCCTATGATTTTTAATCCCTCTTGAAAACCTTCTACTAGTGCCGGTAGTGGAATGTAGTTTGAGGCAGACCAACCGTTAGAGAATATGCTTGAATCGAGTAGATACCCTACATGCTTGAAGCTGACATCATTCGTGCTATCTGGAATACGATTTGGATTCCCTGCTTGTTCTACATGGTAATACAGCCCACTGCCGCTGGCGGTAAATTCAAGTCCACTTTCATCGATCCATTCTAAAATGGCATCCATTTGCATTTCAAGACGCTTCTCGTCCGAAGTACAATTCAACAATAAAAAGGAGGCAAAAACGAGGGTATATAATCTCTTCATAGAGCGCAAATTTAACGATTGAACTTGGAAGTGAAATGCGAAAATCTACTTTCTAGAAACTCGAGATAACTCGATGCCACTGGGCTTAGTTTTTTATTCTTACGCCAAACTAAATTCCATTGCGTGGTCATAGGTAATGCTTCGTGTGGAATGATGTGTATGAGTCCTTGGTCCAATTCTCTTTTAATCCCAATTTTCGGCATCAATGAAATACCTAGACCTGCCATTACACTTTGTTTTATAGCCTCGTTAGTGGTCAATTCCAAGATGCGGTCTGCCTTGATATCTTGCTTAGCAACAAATTCTTCCATAGCATGGCGCGTTGCAGAACCGGTTTCGCGGAAGAGGAAGCGGCAATTATCCAGGTTTTTTCTTGCACGTTGCGCATAGACTTCGTTCCCTACGAGTACCAACTCATTTTCAAATAAAGTGAGTTTGTTCAGCTCAGGTTTTGAAGGGAGGACACTCACTAAGGCGAAATCTACACTGTTATCCATTAAATGGTCCACCACGGTGCTTCTATTGGTCACGTCCATGATTAGGTCGGTGGCAGGGTATTTTTCGAGGAATTCGCCCAACAAATATGGCATTATATACTTACCTGTACTTACAATGGAGAGCAATAGGGTACCCGTAAGTTCCTCTTTGAGCGATTCATTCATCAGCTTCAAGGCATTCGCTTGGTCCAGGATACGCTCGGCATGAATCTTCACTTCTTTTCCAAGAGCTGTGATTACAAGCTTCTTTCCTTGATACTCGATGAGCGGAAAGTCAAATTGTTCCGAAAATGATTTAAACTGTAAGCTTACTGCGGGTTGAGTCAGGTGCAGATGTCTGGCTGCCTTTGTAATACTTCCGTGATTGGCAATGGCGCGGAAAACCTGTAATTGGCGTAGCGTGTAATTCATAATAAACCTGAAAAAGAGTCTTGTTGTGTGTATAGACAAATATAAGCCATAGCAAATATAGGACTCATCAATCATAACCATAATTATATGATTATGTTTTCACGGGGAGTACTGACTCTTTTTGACTAACATTGTGGTATGAAGAAATCACTCCTGCTTTTCTCTCTTTTCATCTCTCTTTCGACTTTGGCGCAGTCTTTTGGTCCAGCGCAAGGATTTCCATCAGATCCTGTAATAAGTGCGGCTTTTGAGGGTGATCGATTGTATTTAGGAACGCAGGGTTCTGGTGTGTATGAACTGCTCGATGGATTCATTAAACCCAGCATTCGCTTCGAGAAATTCAATCGAAATTCCATCTACAGTTTTAGCCAGAGCGATACGGGCCTCGTACCGCAGGTCAAAGGTGATTTACAAGCATACCCAATAGAGGTCATCAGCGGTTATGGTACCAAATACATTGTTACCGCCAGTGGTGTACAAGTGAGGTTTAGCGATGCAGCGAAGCAGATCAGTGATAAAGCCTCCGGTATTTGGCGTATGACCCTGGGTTTTGAGCGTTTAAACTTTTTGAGAATGGGCTCTGAATTGGTCACCTTGGATGCTACAGGTTTTGAGCTAGATCGACAAAATTTCAAAGGCCTGATCTTTGACATTGCGCCTACAGATTATGGTTTACTCCTTAGCGCGGAGAGCGGGTATTACCAGTGGGACAATAAAGATCACCAATGGAAAAAGGTCGGCTCCGGGCTGCCCATTTTTGCATTTGATGGCCCAATGGCACGGACACCACTGGGCAGCATTCAGGTCAACAGACTCCTAGAAGGCAACTGGAGCAAGGAAGACTTTACAAGATTGGCCTATGTTCGTGAATCCTACGAGGAGGCTTACGATATAGATTCTGTTGCAGACCTTACTTATACGTTCGCCTCATCAGGCGTTGCAGTAAAACGCGAAAGCCTTTTACTCTACAACATAGATCCGCATCGCGAGCTTCCTGACCTGCGTCCGGGGAATTATGACGTTGCACTTATAGGTCCAACCTTGTACATCGCAACCCCTTCGGGCATGTATACTTTTGCCAACTCAGGCGAGCCAAATGTTCCTCACGCTGCCGCCTTCAATACATTTATTGACGGTATTGCGTCAACAGATTTATCAGGGGCTCTTATGGCACCAAATTCAATTGGCTTTTCAGCCAGTGTAGATGTAGAAAGTAATTCGCCGCTTCTGGGAAGATATAAAGTGAATGATGGCCCTTGGGAATCTTGGGATTTAGGCGGGCCAATTCTTTTAGAATACCCAGCTCCCGGTACTTACGCCGTAAAAATTGAAGTGGATACCCGCGCAGATTTTGCAGCGAGCACTCCAGCTGAGTTCACCTTTACAATTAAAGCGCTTTGGTACAAGAGACCGGCCTCGTGGGCGGTAATCATTACCGTCTTAGCCGCTATTGTTGTGTTTTGGCAGCGTCGCGAACGATTGCGAGCAAACGAACGATTAGAATTACAAGAGCGTCTTGCCGATGCAGAGCTCCAAAGTAAACGCGGACAGATGAATCCGCACTTTCTCTTCAATGCCCTAGATGCGATATCAAATTTCATTTTCAAAAACCAACCAAAAGATGCGGTACTCTACATGGGTAAATTGGCCAAACTTATGCGCCTTACACTGGAGAGCTCTCGCAGTAATGAAATGGTACTGGCTGATGAGATTGACTTATTGAATAAATATGTGGATCTCTGCATTTTGCGTTACGGCGAGTTCACTTGGCAGCTTGACGTAGCCGACGACCTCGATCTCTACGATACCAAGCTGCCCCCAATGCTCGTCCAGCCCTTGGTGGAAAACGCTGTTCAACATGCAATGCGTCCAAATTTCGCCAATGGCAAGCCGGGTGCTATCCTCGCGCAGATTAGTGTTAAAGAGCACGCTCTGCAGATCGTAATTGAAGATAATGGACCCGGAATTGCAGATGTTGAAGCAGCTTCAAAGAGCCACGGCCTTGCGATTATTAATGAACGACTTGATTTGCTGACCAAGAAGAACGGGGCACCTTATGGCTTCGTATTGGAATCGGTTGAGAATGATGGTTCAATTCTTGGAACGCGCGTTTCACTCATTTTACCTTTAACGAGCGAAGATTAAATTGTAGCTTCAAGTAAATCATTACGCCTATGAACGCATTACTGTTAGACGACGAACAACCTGTTTTGGAAAGCCTCGCTGGGAAGTTAGGCCTATTCTGTCCAGAGGTGAATGTGGTCGCGCAATGCAACACGGTCGATGAGGCTATTGCCATCTTGGCGGAGGAAACCATAGATGTTCTTTTTCTCGACGTTAATCTCAACGGTGAATCTGGTTTTGACCTGATTGAAAAATGGGACGGTTCAGCGCTTCCTTCATTGATTTTCACTACGGCACACGATGAATTTGCTGTTAAGGCGATCAAGCACGCAGCGCTAGATTACTTGCTCAAGCCTATCGACGCCGAGGAGCTCGTCAAGGCAGTGCGCAAGGCTGGCGAAAAGGTTGGTTCAGACCGACAAGAAGTCGTAAGCGAGGCGGCAAAAGGCGCGCCGAAAAAATTGGTCATTCCAACTACTGAAGGGATGCATATTTTAAACGTTGAAGATATTGTTCGCTGCGAGAGTAGTTCTAACTATACGACCTTCTACCTTGCCGATAAGACCAGTGTACTAGCGTCAAAAACAATGAAGGAATACGAGACATTGCTTCGACCTGCTGGCTTCGAGCGCGTCCATAAAAGCCATATGGTGAATCTTGAAATGATCTCTCGCTACATTAGTGCGGACGGCGGCTACGTATTGCTTAAAGAGGGCTCAACAGTACCCGTAAGTAATCGCAAAAAGGAAATTTTAGTCAGTCACCTTAAACGATTGTAATGCCCTGGAGGTATGCATTTCTTCACTTCTTTGGCAGCCTAATTTTGGGCAGCGTTGTGATGACATTCTTGTCTTTCGTATTGATAAACGTTTACCAACAGACGCTTCATTTTGATGGCCTCGGATTGGTTTTTCTCTTAAGTATGCTTTATTCGTTCTTTCTCAGTATACCTGGGGTGGGACACTTGAATCTTTATTACAGCAGAAATTTCCAAAGCGAGAACTTTGAGGTCTTCTGGAACCAATTCAAAAGGCGATACCTCCTCACACTCCTGGTCCACGTGGTAGGATTGCTCGTACTTATTCTAGCTATTTTTGGATTTAGTTACCCGGCATTCACACTTACTAATGCGCTTACGGTACTTCCTTGGATCTTGATGATGGTATTCAGCTACGGCCTTGGTGGCTGGCTTATTATTCGAGCATTGAAAGAGAAGCTTCGAAAAGCTTGATGGTTTAATTATTTCGAGTACTTCGCCTTTACTTCCTCTGCGCCTTTTAAGACTTTGGCTTTTAGGCCTTCTTTGTAATCGACCACGCGTTGCAATACCGCTCCATCCGAAGAACCTACAATCTGTGCGGCAAGGATACCTGCGTTCTTGGCACCATCTAGTGCCACAGTAGCTACAGGAACACCGCCCGGCATTTGAAGAATCGAAAGTACACTGTCCCAACCGTCAATAGAATTTGAACTGTGAACAGGAACACCGATGACTGGCAGCGGGCTTACTGAAGCTACCATTCCTGGAAGGTGTGCTGCACCGCCGGCTCCGGCAATGATGGCTTTGATGCCTCTTTTGTGCGCATTTTGACCGTAATCCATAAGCTTCTCTGGCGTGCGGTGGGCACTCACGATATCAACTTCATAGGCTAGGCCTAGTTCGTCCAATACATCGATAGCTTGTTGCATAACTGGCAGGTCTGAAGTGCTGCCCATAATGATTCCGATCATGACTATTTGCTTTTGACCAATATACTATTCTTTGCCCACTCGGCGCGCTTGCGGGCGTCATCTCTATCTTTTGCCACCACCGTGACGTGTCCCATTTTACGGAAGGGACGTGTTTGTGCCTTTCCGTAAATGTGAATGTTTACCCCAGGTTCTCCTAGCAATTCGTCGTACCCATGATACACCACATCACCGCTATACCCTTCGGCACCTACTAGATTTGCCATTACACCTGCTGCCTTTAGTTCGGTGGAACCTAGAGGTAGGTCTAGGACGGCGCGAACGTGCTGTTCGAATTGGCTCGTGTAACAAGCTTCTATGGTATGGTGTCCGCTATTGTGCGGTCGTGGAGCAACTTCATTTACCAGAATATCTCCTTCCTTAGTAACAAAGAGTTCTACGGCGAGCAGGCCGCAGATGTCGTAGGCTTCTGCAGTACGAATGGCAATATCGTTGGCCTTTTGCTGCATGGCTTCGTCCAACACGGTTGGGCAGAGTACATACTCTACTTGGTTCGCCGTAGGGTGGAATTCTTGGTCTGCCACAGGAAAGGTCTTCACCTCGCCACTTTCGTTTCGGGCGACAATAACACTTACTTCTAGTTCAAAATCTACAAAGGCTTCGAGCATGCCCGGAGCATCGGGAATGTTCTGAACATCTTCTTCGCTGCGGCAAACTACAACGCCAAAGCCATCATATCCTCCGGTGGCTGCTTTCCACACAAATGGGATGGGCCAACGGTCGCGAGCGGCCTCAAATTCAGCCTTGCCTGAGACCATCTCAAAACGTGAGGTAGGGATATTATGGTCGGCGTAGAATTGCTTTTGCTTCGTCTTATCCTGGATGAGCTCGAGGCTATCTGGGTTCGGGTGTACTTTTTTACCCTGGGCGCGAAGGTCTCTCAATGCTTGTACGTTGACTGCTTCAATCTCAATACATACGGTATCACAATCGGCAGCAAATGCCATGACTGTGTTGTAATCCTGAAGTGAGCCTACTTGAAATTCGTTAGCGCCATACTGCGCAGGTGCCTCAGGGGAAGGATCTAGGACTTTCGTGCGGATGTCAAACTTGCGAGTGGAGTAGAGCATCATTTTGCCCAATTGGCCACCGCCCAATATTCCCAATTTGTAATCCGTAGAGAAAATATCCTTTGCCATGAATGCCCTTGTTTTGCGCAAAGGTACTATTTGCTAGAGGAATGCGCCTTATTCTGCAACGTTGACTTGAGCGACCAGTGGAATGGTGTATTGCTTTTTTGATCCAAGCTCTTCTACCAGTGCCCTAGTTCTTCGCATTTCAATCTTCTTAAAGCGACGACCTTTAAAAGTGAATACCGCACCTGTTTTGAGGTCTCCCAGTAGCAATATTTCTTGGTCGCTATCGAGTTGAAGTACGACCTTTTGCAACTGTGGGTCGCCACCGACGGCGCTCTTAGGTTTTGCAGCGTGATTTAAGATTGCCGAGCGGTACTCTTTAGGGAAATTACATTGTTCCGCCATCTCTAGAAGCATTTGGCCGAACATGGTTTTCCATTCTATACCGTGAGGGGCAGCTTTTCGTCCGTAGGCATTCCACACCTTAAGATGTGCGATTTCGTGGACCAGCGTCGTTAAGAATTGGTATTTGCCTAGGTTGCTGTTCAATGTGATTTTAGCCCGTGCTCCCTTTCTCGGGGGGCGAAAATCGCCAAGCTTCGTGGCTCGAGGTTTGTGAACGGCTAAATCAAAGGCTTCGTCTTTGAGCCATTTATCAAGTAGGGGCAGCACTTCAGCCGAAGGCAAATAGGGCAAAAGCGGCGCTAAATTCATTAACCTACTTGTGTTGTCTCGGCAAATGAGAAGGATGGGCAGTCGCAGTCCTTGGCTGTTCCACAGCTGCTTAGTGCGAATGCAAGAAGCACAATAGAAATAGTGGCAATTCTCTTCATAACATAGGAGTTTGTCCTTCAAAGAAACTGTAAATTAGCCATATGATCACGAACTTTTTCGAAGGAATTGGGGCCTACGGCGTTTTAATGACGAAAGTATTTCGACGTCCAGACCGTTGGACGCTTTTCTACCGTTCCACGATTAAGGAAATTCAGCTCCTCGGTATAGATTCCATCGGCATCGTTGTGATTTTATCCGTCTTCATGGGGGCTATTGTCACCATTCAAACGGCCTTTCAATTAAGCGATGATCCGCTGATCCCAACCTACTACATTGCGATGGCTACGAGAGAATCCATTACGCTGGAGTTTAGTCCTACGGTAGTAAGTTTAATTCTAGCAGGGAAAGTGGGTTCAAATATTGCTTCGAGTCTCGGAACCATGCGTGTTTCTGAGCAGATAGATGCTTTAGAAGTAATGGGAGTAAATAGCGCTAGCTATCTCATTCTGCCAAAAATAGTAGCCCAATTATTCTTTAATCCTCTCCTCATCCTGATGTCTATGTTCCTCGGCTTATGGGGCGGTGCAATGGCCGGCGACCTGCTTGGACTCATTGCTTTCCAAGAGAGTATTAGCGGGTACCAATTGGAGTTTATTGTTTTCGAAAATGTCATCTACGGTTTGATCAAATCCGTGGTTTATGCCTTAATAATTGGATCTGTTAGTGCCTATTGTGGGTATACTGTGAAGGGCGGTGCCGTTGAGGTAGGTGTGGCAAGTACAAACGCCGTAGTACGGTCTTGTTTAGCTATCATCCTATCTAATTATGTCTTAACTGATTTATTGCTCAACTAATGATTCAAGCAAAAGGCATACATAAGAGCTTTGGAGACAACAACGTCCTTAAGGGTGTAGATGTAGATTTTCATCAAGGCGAGACCAACCTCATTATTGGTCGCTCAGGTTCTGGGAAGACGGTATTTCTGAAAACCATATTAGGCCTACACGAGCCAGACCAAGGCGAGATTTTATACGATGGGGAAGTCTTAGGTGAAATGACCAAGCAACGCTTTAAGAAGCTTCGTCAAGAGATAGGGATGGTTTTTCAAGGCGGTGCCCTCTTCGATAGTATGACGGTTGCACAGAACATCCGTTTTCCTTTGGAAATGTTTTCTACGATGACAGAGCACGAAATGGATCAGCGCGTCAAATTCGTTATGGATCGCGTTCGTTTAGAAGGTGCAGATACCAAATTTCCTAGCGAGATTTCTGGTGGTATGCAAAAACGAGTGAGTATAGCACGTGCGATTTCTATGAGCCCGAAGTACCTGTTTTGTGATGAGCCTAATTCAGGTCTAGACCCGGAGACAGCCATAGTGATAGACCAACTCATTCATGAGATTACGCACGAGTTCGGAATGACGACCATTGTGAATACCCACGATATGAACTCTGTCCTTGAGATTGGCGATCATGTTGTCTTCATGAAAGAAGGCCACAAGGTTTGGGAAGGAAACAGTTCACAGGTATTGAAGTCTACCAATGCGGATGTTGAAGAATACGTCTTCAAATCCAAACTCTTCAAGCAGGTTCGTAAAGCGCTGCGCTAAACACAATTTTAAGTCATAAAAAAACCGGGACGCTTGCGCGCCCCGGCTGGGTATTTTGTGTTGAGCAAGTAAGGATTACTTGATCGTGATGCGCTCTACAGTGTTTACGCCTTCGCCTTCTACTGAAAGGATGTACATCCCTTTAGCGTTATTGCTTAGGTCTATTACTTTGCGTTCGCCAGCTACGAAGTTTTCGTTAGCAGCGTATACTACTTGACCTAGTACGTCAACTACAGTAACTGTAGCATCAGTAGTAGCATCTAGCTCCACATTTACCACACCGTTAGATGGGTTCGGGAAGATAGATACTGATGTCAAATCTGCATCTTCGATACCGATAGTTGAAGTACCTGAAGCTGTTACAGAAATCAAGTGTGAGTAGCTCATGTTAATACTCGTCTGGTCGTTTCTCCAAGCAGAAGTTCCTGACCATGCAGCATAACGGGTTGTGTTAAACAAGAAGTTCGAACAGTTCGTAGAAGTACTGTCGTAATCTTGAATAAAGTAACCTTGAGGAGCTGATGTGTTGCCTTCTCTGTAGTAGTAGAAGTAGAACGGGTTGATATCACCAGTGTTGTTCGAGTAGTCAATAGTATCTGACGTCGAAGCGCCACCTGGCAAGTACTCAATGAAGATACCCAACAACTCGTCGCCCATCATGGATAGACCGCCGTTTGGTACTTCAACACCCACAACTGCAACACCACTATCTGCTGTGCTCAACGTGTAGTCGATCACAGTTGTGTTCGTAGCACTTACACCACCCATGTTACCGTCAGAAGAGCTACCAGCGTACGCCATAGTCTTCGCGGTTGGTTGTACTGTTGGGTCTAGAGCAGCCCAAGTACCTGCGTTGTACTGAACACCAGAGAAAGGTGAAGAGAAACCGTTCGCACCTTTAAAGATGGTAAAGCGGATTTTATCGGTATTGCTACCGTCAAAGATGTCGTAACCACCAATCACATAAAGTGAATCAATGTTAACCTGATCTGTTTCGTTAAACTCGTTATCGCCCCAACCGTAGTAGTTGAAATCGTAAAGAGCCCCAACTGCGTGGTTGTAAGAGTAACCAGGAGTACCATCAGAATAAACAATAACAGTCGAAGAATCTGGTGTCGTTGTAATCGCACCTAGAGCCATGTCAGAGCTATAAAACTGGTACAAGAAGTCAGTATAATCGTAGTTGTTATCTACTGCACCGCCTCTCTTGAGGATGATGTCCTCAATTTTTTCTTTGGCAGCAGCGTCAGGGGTGATTTCAGTCTGCAACAACTTCGTTGCCATCGCGTCTTGAGCGAAACCGTTCAACCCGAATGCAACAGCTGCAAGGAGTAAAACTTTTTTCATAAGTAGTTCTTTAATTGAATTGAACCTCCAAGATAGGAAAACATCGCATAACTAGCGCTTGCGAACCATCATAATTCCATCGCGAACACTGAGGATGACTTGTTCGACTCTAGGATCATTAGCGATGTGCGCATTTAACGCTAAAATGGCTTTGGTGTCTTTGTCGTTTGGCGCGACTGGTTCAACGACCTTTCCAGACCACAAAATGTTGTCTACTAGCATAATACCACCGCTCGGCATTTGCGGTACAAGCAGCTCATAATAGTCTAAAAGACCTCGCTTATCCGCGTCTAAGAAGATGAAATCCCACGGCCGTTGGAGCACTTTGAGTACATCGCCTGCAGAACCCAGGTGCAATTTCATTTGCTCAAAACGAGGGTTTTTCTGCCAATACTTGAGAATAATAGACTTCAGCTCCTCGTTGATTTCAACTGCGTGAAACTCCCCATCTGCCGCTAGTCCTTCGACAAGGTAATGAGATGCGTAGCCTGTAAAAGTGCCAACCTCAAGGATGTATTTGGGTTTGGCCATGCACGAGAACATCTTAAGAATTTGACCTTGGACATGACCGCTTAACATACGCGGCATCACTACTTTGACCCAAGTCTCACGTTCTAATTCGTTCAAAAACTTAGGTGCCTCTGTGGTATGCTTGGAGATGTAGTTGTGCAAGTCGTCGCTTAGAAATTCCATGGCATTAGGCTTTCGTATAGATCAATGAAAAGGCCAGCTCTTTGGCTAAGTAATCGTTGGCTACACGTTGTAAATCTAATGTAGTCAACTCCCGTATTTGAGAAGCCACGAAATCAAATGTGCTCACCTTCCCAAAATGAAGCAAAGCACGCGCTGCGCTAATGGCACTGTTCAGACCGTTTTCTTCTGCCAGTGCCATCTGACCGATGAATTGGTTTTTGGCCTTGCTCAATTGCAGCGTTCCCAAGGGTTGACTAATAAATCTCTCGACTTCTCTATGCACTAGTTGTTCTGCTTTTTTTGTCTGAAGTGGGTCACAGCCCAAGTAAATGCCAAGCATTCCAACATCGCTGTAAAGGTTCATGTAGCTCTCGATGTTGTAAGCGATACCGTGCTTTTCCCGAATGTTTAATCCAAGACGGCTGTTCATAGCAGGTCCACCTAAGACATTATTGAGCAACAAAAGTGCTCTTCTATCGCTGGAGTGTATTCCGGGTATACGCCATCCGGTCATGAAATGGTCTTGAAATTGCGCTTCTGGGCTCACAATACGTCTAGGAGCAGTGGCAGCATTGTTTTCTGCGGACCATTGGTTTTCAGTTAGCGACCACCCTCCGAAGTATTCTCCGAGCACTGCTGTTATACGATCACCACCGTAAGGGCCGGTAACGGCGATTTTTATGCGCTTGGCGGTGTAGGTCCTACTTTTAAACTCGAGGATATCATTACGGCTTAGACCATCCACACTTTCCGGGGTACCTAGAATATTTCTTCCAAGGCCGTTTCCTTCAAAAATAAGATCTTCGAAGTCGTCAAAAATGCGTTCTGAAGGAGTGTCTTTGTAGCTGAAAATCTCGTCTTTTATGACCTCTTTTTCTTTGGCCAATTCTCTTTCAGGAAAGGTGCTCTCAATCAACACGTCACTCAATAGTTCTACCGCTCGGCGCAGGTCACGCTTTAAAAAGCTCGCATGGATTATCGTCTCCTCTTTGGTAGTGTAAGCATTGAGTTCACCGCCAACATCGTCCAATCTACTCAAGATGTGGTAGGCCTTCCGGTTCTTAGTGCCTTTGAAAAGGTTGTGTTCGATAAAGTGCGCAAGTCCCTGCTGATGTTTTAGTTCGTCGCGGGAGCCTGCCTTGATGGCAACAGCAATGTGAGCAACCGTACTTTTCTTGTATTGAAAAGAACATTGAAGACCGTTAGTAAGGGTAAAGACGTCGCTGTGCTTCATTATTTTTCATCCAAAACTTCTAGCACCGTTCTGAAGGCGAGTGCATGTTCACCCCAGGCTTTCGCACTCTTTTCGCGCAGTGCACCCGCATACATTTGCATATAGAGTTTAATGCTCTCAAGATCCGTGGCGCGGTACTGAACACTGTAACTAGGGTGGTCCTGTTCTTGTTCTGGAAACACTTGGGTAAATATGAAGGATGTAAACATGCCCGTCTCCATGACCTCTCGGATATGTTCTTCTTTCATCCATTGGATCCAGCGCTCTTCGACGACGGGATTCACAACGATTGTTACATTATAGATGTGCTCACTCATAAGGCAAAGGTACGATACATTGTGCGGGCCTGTTCGGTATAAAAACCATTTGGATAGCTTATCAGATACTCCATAAGTGCCTCTTTCGAAGAACCAGGGTCCAATTCAAATGCGGCCTTGGCGAAATAAAAATAACCTTCTTCTTTCCACATGCCTTCCCCTGCGGCATTCTGCAGAACTAAAAAGCTTTGTTTCGCTTCTTGAAAGTATCCCATGCTCAAGAGCAATTTCCCTTTTTTATACAAGAGATCATCGTAGACCTCATTCGCCAGTAAGATGTTCTCTATCCTATTGTAAGCGTCCAAGGCCTTTTGTTGTTGCCCCATAATTTCATAGAGCATGGGAACTCGCAGAAGTTGTAGCCCTTCATAAAGGGTATCTTCTACAGAGTTAGCAGCAATCAACAAGGCGTTCTCCAGGGCGTCATTGGCAATCTCCTTTGAGGTTGATTTGAGTAGGATTTCAAGTTGAGTCTTTGCCCAGTCTATATCTCCGTCGTAGAAGGCGCACATGGCGCGGGCCAAGCGGCTTTCGTCTCCTTCTTTGGAATCCCCTAGGAGGGTTTCTGCACGGGCAAATTCTATCAGCGCCTCATCGAACCGACCAGCTATTTGAAGAACGCTTGCATAGCTCTTATAGGTCAAGCCTTCAAATAGCGGTCTCGGGTAACGCGCACGCAGCGATGACATGATCTCTTTATAATTGGCAGTTATTGTACTGTCAATTGTTTGGTGCTTGATTTTATATTCTTCACGCGCTAATTCCCAACCGAAGCAATTGCCGCATTGGCTGTCGTCAAATTCCGAGGTGAGCATTGCTGCTTGTTTTTCATCCAAGCGATCTAGAACCCAAAGTTGTTCTATGAGTGCCTGATTCAGCCATCCGCCCTGAACAATAGATGGTTTTGAATGAATCAAAAAATCATAGACTTTCGAAGCGAGCTCATACTGCTCAATGTCCCTGGCGTCGCGCGCAATATTCATGAGCTCATTGGCTCGGAAGTCATCACTATTCGCTTTGGCTTTTAGCCATCTGAAGGCTCGCTCATACTCACCTAATTCACGATAAACGAACAATAAGAGACTCTCAAAAACGCCCACATCGCCGCCTGCTTGAATGCGTGCAACAAGTGCTTCTTTTGCAGCGTTAGCATGAGTGCCGGACACGTCGTCTCCAATATTTTGAGTAATGCGTAATTTGATGTTGTTCAAATAACCGCGGTTTTCATCGATGGCCTTTAAATAGGCTTTATACTGGGCGTTTATATCCCCGAGTTGGGCGTACAATTGTGCCCTTTCGAAAGAAACATTGAGTTTGGGTTGTCTTTGTTCGGCCAACTCATAGATTGCGATAGCCTCTTTCAAAAGACCATATTTTTCTAATACTCGTGCCACTGCTCGTGAGGAATAGGGATTCTTCACGACCTGAATCTCAATATTTTCCCATTGCGGCCCTTTCTTGCCAAGTTTTCTGCTGAGTACCCAATAATCGACCGTGTATTGTGGGCGAGCATCCCCAAAGCGTTTGCTTTGCTTTCTGACGAGTTTAAGCGCAGCTGAGGTATCGCTACTTAAAAGATAGGCATCGAGTAACTTTTCATAGCCTGGCCCTTGAGGGTTGGCGTTATAATGGGGCTGTAGACAATCAATAGCACGTGCATAATTGCCCTGCATGATCAGGGTGTCGCAAGCACGTATATTCATGGTTGGCTGTGACCTCTGGGCCAAGCCAAACAGAGGAATAAAAAGAAAAAGAAGTAATCTACTCAGGCGCATTGGTCGCTAAGATATAGTTCTTTAGCGAGTCTAAATCGGCCATTAGAGCGTCATGATTACGGAGGCATTCAAAACAACCGCCGTAGCTTTTATTAATCCTACGGTCGGCATCTCTTAAGATGAAAGCTTCATCGTTGAAGTATTTCACTGCACTGGCACTGTCAATGTTGCCATTTATAACTGTCGATCGGAGGTTGGTTAATTGCGTTCTGTTGTATGTAGGGTCCAATTCTGTCGTGTAACTACCCACTACACGGCCGTAGTATTTTACGCAATTGTCCATTTTGAATAAGGGCCCTGTAAACACCTCTTTGGGAATTTCCAGTGCCATCATCTCATCTACTTGTGCAAGGAAGAAAACTTGATGTTCACCCATTTCTAGGTATGCAGTATTCACTCGAGCGCTATCCACGCTTTCCATTACGGCTTCATGGCTTTCACTTAAGACAACCATGGAATCTAGCCTATCAACCATTTCTGCTTGCCAAGATTCTTGCGGTGCGCAGGAAGATACTCCGAGAAGCAGAAGTGAGAGAAGTAGTAAACGATGCATTACTTGATAATGTCGAAACCGGTATAAGAAACGAGCGCTTCTGGGATTTTAATCCCTTCTGGTGTTTGGTGGTTTTCAAGTAGTGCTGCCAATACACGTGGAAGTGCCATCGCAGACCCATTTAAAGTGTGGCAAAGCTGTGTTTTACCATTCTCATCCCTGTAGCGAAGCTTCAAACGGTTCGCTTGGAACGTTTCAAAATTGGACACAGAGCTCACTTCTAACCAGCGTTCTTGTGCAGCACTATATACTTCAAAGTCGTACGTCAATGCCGAGGTAAACCCGGCATCTCCACCGCATAGTCTAAGAATTCGATACGGCAATTCGAGTTTGTCCAGAAGGCTAGCCACGTGTGCTACCATTTCATCCAAAAGCGCGTAAGAGCTTTCAGGGTCAGTGATGCTCACAATTTCGACTTTATCGAACTGGTGCAGTCGGTTTAAGCCACGTACATCTTTACCGTAAGAGCCTGCTTCGCGACGGAAACACGGCGTATAGCCCGTACTCTTGATTGGGAAATCTGCAGCTTTTACAATCTCGTCACGGAAGATATTGGTAATAGGCACCTCCGCGGTTGGAATAGCATACAACCCGTCCAAAGGCATTTCATACATCTGACCCTCCTTATCTGGAAGTTGTCCCGTTCCATATCCTGAGGCAGCATTCACAAAGTGCGGCGGTTGGTATTCGGTATACCCAGCAGCTCTGTTCTCGTCAAGGAAAAAGTTGATCATCGCACGTTGAAGACGTGCCCCGTGATTGACGTATACAGGAAAACCTGCACCGCTGATTTTCACACCCAATTCAAAGTCAATGAGGTTGTATTCTGAGGCCAAATCCCAGTGCGGCTTAGCACCTTCGTGCAAGGTTGGAATTTCCCCTTTGCGGCCAACTTCTTCATTATCGTTTTCATCTTTTCCAGCAGGAACGCTCTCGTGAGGAACATTTGGAAGCGTAAGGATGAGGTCGTGTTCTTTTTCTTCGAGGCCTTGAAGTTCTTCGTTCAAAACTTTGATATCCTGCTTCAAGGTACCAGTTTCGGCTTTGAGTTCATTTGCCTCTTCGCCTTTACCAGATTTGAATAATTGGCCAATTTCTTTAGCCAATGCATTACTACGCGCCTGCTTTTCCTCCATTTGATGACGGATTCCACGGCGCTGTGCATCCAGGTCAATTAAGTCGTTCACCGTTTGAGCGGCGTCAATACCTCTCTTTTTCAATCCTTCAATGATTGCTTTCGGTTGTTGTCTGATGCGCTGGATCTGCAGCATAATAACTAGTGGTTTAAGCCTCGATGGCTATGACGCGCTCGATTTCAGGCGCATATTTTTTAATGGTGGTTTCTATCCCGCCTTTTAACGTGAAGTCGCTCACTTTGCAACCAACACAAGCCCCGTGGAACTGAACTTCCACAGTCGTCCCATCAATGTTTACTAGACTTACGTCTCCTCCGTCATTGGCAAGAAACGGACGAACCTCGTCTAGAGCTTTCTCGATTTTTTCTGTTAGCGTACTCACTTTTCTGTCATTTTGTCGAGCATCCGGCCATTGTTGTAATGCGGACAATCTCGGTTGGCGGTAGGTTTTCGTTGCGCTTGGCAACTTCGCTTACAATATTACGAGCGATTTCCTCAAAAGCCAACGGAATATTTGTTCCCTCTTGAAGTGCGGCAGGTCGACCTACATCACCTGCTTCGCGAATGCTTTGGATCAATGGTAATTCACCTAAGAAAGGCACATCCAATGACTTCGCCATGTTTCTAGCCCCTTCTTTACCGAATAAATAGTATTTGTTCTCCGGCAATTCAGGCGGTGTGAAATAGCTCATGTTTTCTAAAATACCCAAAACTGGAACGTTGATTTGGTCCATTTGGAACATCGCTACCCCTTTTCGGCAATCTGCCAAGGCCACCTTTTGCGGTGTACTCACGATGGCCGCGCCAGTAACAGGAACATTTTGAACCATACTAAGATGTATATCACCAGTGCCCGGTGGCAAATCAATCAACAAAAAGTCGAGTTCACCCCAGTGTGTATCGTGAATCATTTGTGTCAACGCCTTCGTTGCCATGGCTCCACGCCAAACAACGGCCTGATCCATGTTGGCAAAGAATCCGATAGACATGATTTTCACACCGTAGCCGTCCACAGGTCCCATCTTGTTTTTGCCATCGACATTCACTGTCATAGGCTTGGCGTGCTGAATGTCAAACATCAACGGCGCTGAAGGCCCATAGATATCAGCATCAATCAATCCGACTTTGAATCCCATCTTCTTCAATGCGATAGCCAAATTTGCAGTAACGGTGCTTTTACCAACGCCGCCTTTACCGGATGCAATAGCGATGATGTTTTGAACGCCTGGTATAGGGGCTCCCTTGATGACATTACTCGCTTCTTCTTTGGCTTTCTCGCTTACAGTAATATTCACGACTACCTTAGCCTTGACATTTACCTCGTCATGGATGGCTTTCATGATATCTACTTCAAGCTTCTTTTTCGCTTGAAGGGTAGGGCTGATGCTCTCGGCGTCTACAATCACCTCGTCACCAAAAACTTGAATATTACGTACCAAATCAGCGGCGACTATGTTTTCCGCTTTGGTAGTACCCACTTTTTCAAGTGCCTTGAGGATATCTGATTTTTTCATGCGTAAAGATTTCTATTACAAAAGTAATAACCACTACTTTCACGACAGCGTAGATTGCCAATGGATTCCACAGACACTTTGTTTATTACCGGCGCAACTGGTCAATTAGGAGCTTTCGTCCTTGCAGAGCTTCTTGGTCGATTGTCTACAGAAGGGTTTGAAGGTTCCATCTTATGTGCGCGAAGAGCGTCTTCTTCTATGGCTCAGGTTCATATGGTAGAGGATTTTTTGGAGTTGGAGCGTGGTACCCTTGCAATGGCTTCAAATGTGAAGTGGATGAATTGTGACCTCTCTGATGCCCATCACACTAAAAACGCCATTGACGAGTATTGCGCCAAAGCAAACCTTCCACAGCCGAGTACTATAATTCATGCGGCAGCCACTATTAACATAAGTCCATCTGCCTCAAAAGAAACTACTAACGAACAGCTTACCGATGAGATGCTTAAACTGGCTGAAATGCTAGGCGTGAAACACTTTACTCACATCAGTTC
>JACESW010000050.1 GCA_013911625.1 Cryomorphaceae bacterium
AGACTTACGCTGGCTACAGGACGGGGTGGTCCCAAAAGAGCATCATGGACTCTTGTCTTCGCTATTGTTAAAGCCTGAAGAAATTCCTGCGACTGCTATAGCGCAATTCTTCCCTGACATGGAATTGGACAGCAAAGATGATGTAGTACGCAGTGTGCTGAAGATTACTACGCATGCATTGAACGTTCAACTGTTGGCTACGTTTGCGCTGGATTACGGTGCAGGAGGTCATGCAAGCATATATTTTGATGCTCTTGATCATTACAAGCATCTCGGGATGAAATATGCTCCTCCGCAGCTAAATGGGGTGAGTGACGAAGACTTTGCGCGTTATCAGCACCTTGTGGAAAGTGCGTACCGTTTGCACGATTTGTGTTTAGGTACACTCATGGGCCAATTGGACCCCAATGGCACCGCGTTACTTATTAGCGATCATGGCTTTGTTTCTGGTAAGGATCGAAGTATCGCTTTGCCAGAGCATGCTGGTGCACCTGCATTAGAACACAATTTCCATGGGGTATTTGCAGCCAAAGGCCCGCTCTTTACCGACGACTTGAACTGGAAAGGCTTGAATTTATTAGATGTTGCACCGATTGTTTTGGCTGCGCATGGGTTAAAAGCACCGAAGACCATGGAGGGTAGGGTGCCTGTGCCGTTCGCGGGAAAACAAGTCTTTCCGTTGAAACATGGAGAGGAGCAACTACGTCAAGAAGACTTTTCTGCCGACGAGCAATTGTTACGGTCCTTGGTGGACTTGGGGTACTTGGACGAAAACCAATTGGTCAGTGAAGAAGGGAGGCTGCAAGAGAATCGCTATTACCTTGCTCGGAGTCTGCGCGCTGAAAAACGCCTGTCTGAGGCTTGGCGTGTTATTGAACCACTGACAGATTGCGCCGAAGTACCTGAACGGTATTTGCAATTGGCCGCGTCTGTATTGGCCGATGCCGGCAACTATGAGGCGTTGGAGAAAGTCGTAAACAAGGCCGATGCGCCAGAGAATCTGATCTGGTCGTATTATCAGGCTCTGCTCACTTTGAAGGCCTCAGGCATTGTCGAACTACCCAACGGATTGACCAGCACCTCCCATGAGAGTGTTGTGGTCTTGTGGGGTCAATTGCTCTTGAAAGCTGGGAATTTGGACGAATTGACCGAGCTCTTAGATAATGAGCACCACAGGGGTGTGGATATATGGAACCTGCGTGCACGAACTTTCTTGCTACTGCAAAAGTGGGACGAGGCGCTAGATGCTGCTTTGGAAAGTCTGAATTTGCTGTTCTACCAACCGGCCTTACACGGTCTGGCTGCGCTTTGTTTTGCCAAACTCGGCATGATGGAGGAAGCCGGGACGGCGAAGGCCCTGCAGATGAAATTGTTAGAGGTCGAAGAGAAGGAGCCGTTGTTTATTGTCACCGGCCCACCGCGCAGCGGAACTTCATTAGCGATGCAATTGCTTGAAGCTTGTGGCATTCCTGCGGTATCGGATGGCGTGCGAAGTGAAGACGAGCACAATGCCAAAGGGTATTATGAGCACGAAAAAGTGCGCCAGTGGGAACTCGATGCGCAGTGGTTGGAGGAGCAGCGCGGTAAAGTCATCAAGATTGTGGAACCGCTATTGCGGCAAGCGCCACTGCCTAAGGGGCGAAAAGTGGTGGTTCGCATGCACAGAGATCTCGATGCGGTCCTTCAAAGTCAGCGGAGAATGAAAGGGAATGCGCAGGTACCGCTAGGCTTAAGAGAAAAAGTGAATTGGTCTGAAGAATTTGAGAAGACGGCGTTGGTATTGGAATTGGACCCGTATACTGAAATCATTGATCTGTCTTTTGAGTCCTTGCTCCAAGCAGTAGAATCAGGAGAGATTTCGACCGCACTTGATCAGTCACTCAAGGCACTCAGTTCAGCGGTGAATAAGAAGGTTGATATTTCCTTGTTAAAGACTGTTATTTCCCCACAGCTCAGGCGCTTTTAAGCTATATTTGCCGACATGAACAACAAATCCAAGAAAATTTCATCGTACTTAGGCGCTGCTGCTGCAGTCCTTGGAGCGAATTCTGCACAAGCACAATTGCTGTATACAGATATCGACGACACTACTGTTGTGGATGGCATTTTTGAATTGGATCTAGATGGGGATACCATCGTTGACTTCACTATCGAGCACGTATTAAATGGTGGCCAATTGGGCAATGTAACTTCCATCCTTCTGCGCCCTGGCGACAGTATTGAAGGAAACCTTGCCTTGGGTGCTGCTGCGAATAGTTTCAACTATGTAGCCAATGCGGTTCCTGGAACAGTGTTGAACCCTAGTGCCGGATTCTCTGGCATCAACAACTCATTGAAAGTAGGGTACATGGCGTTTTTGGTGGACGGTGTTGCTTATCCGAATTCCAACTGGGCAGGTCCAGTAACGGACGGTTACCTTGGACTACGCATTTTGAAAGACGATAGTGCATGTTTCGGATGGCTGCGTATGGATGTTGCCGACAGTGCGAAAAGCTTCACCATTAAGGACTGGAGCTTTAACCCAGAAAAGGATACCACGTTCACAGTTGCTTATGAACTTCTCGATGTTATGGACCGCGTGTTGCGTAACCTTCGCGTTGCTCAGGACGGCCATAGCATGAATGTCAGCACAGATTCGCCTATCGGTTTGCGCATTTTTGACATGCAGGGCAAGGAGCTCTACAATGCTGATCCTAAGGCTTCTCACCACCTAAGTACGTTGGGATGGGGTACCGGCATTCACGTATTGCGTGTAGAAGGTGAAAATTGGCACCACAATTTGAAAGTGCTAATTCCGTAATCCGGAATTAAATCCTGATTATTTTCTTGATTCCTCATTTGTAAGTGTCTCTTTTTGAGATTCTTTCAGGAATAGTTTGTGGCTATTCCATCTTAGGTAAAACTCATGCCGAACGAGTCTATTTATGTAGTAAATTCGTGCCACTAACGCGAAAAACCACTCTGATATGACATTCGATATCGACATGATTCGCAAAGTGTATGAGCGCTATCCTGAGCGCATTGCTGCTGCTCGTGAAGCAGTGGGTAAGCCACTTACACTTTCTGAGAAAATTTTATACGCTCACCTTTGGGACGGAGCAGCAAAGGAAGCGCACCAGCGCGGTGCTAGCTATGTAGATTTCGCCCCTGACCGTGTAGCGATGCAAGATGCAACTGCCCAGATGGCCTTGTTGCAATTCATGCAAGCAGGTAAAGACAAAGTAGCAGTTCCTTCTACGGCTCACGCGGATCACTTGATCCAAGCGAGAATAGGTGCAGACAAAGATTTGCAAGACGGAATCAACAAGAATAACGAGGTATTCAACTTCCTTTCTTCAGTTTGTAACAAATACGGCATTGGTTTCTGGAAACCAGGTGCTGGTATTATCCACCAGGTAGTTCTTGAGAACTATGCCTTCCCAGGCGGTATGATGATCGGTACCGATTCTCATACCGTAAACGCTGGGGGTCTAGGTATGGTCGCTATCGGTGTAGGTGGTGCGGATGCTGTAGATGTAATGGCAGGTATGCCGTGGGAGTTGAAATTCCCGAAACTCATTGGTGTGAAGCTAACCGGTCGTTTAAACGGTTGGACTGCGCCTAAGGATGTCATCTTGAAGGTGGCAGGTATCCTTACAGTGAAAGGCGGTACTGGCGCAATAGTTGAGTACTTCGGTGAGGGTGCAGAGAGTTTGAGCGCTACAGGTAAAGGTACCATCTGTAACATGGGTGCTGAGATCGGTGCAACGACATCAACATTCGGTTACGACGACAGCATGCGTCGCTATTTGTCAGCTACTGGTCGTCAGGATGTAGTAGATGCTGCTGATGCAGTCGCTGAGCACTTGACGGGTGATGCTGAGGTGTACGCAAACCCTGAGCAGTACTTCGACCAAGTGATTGAAATCAACCTAGACGAATTAACGCCGCATTTGAACGGACCGTTTACTCCAGATCTCGCTACACCAGTTGCTGAGATGAAAGAGAAAGCTGCAGCAAACGATTGGCCAACGGATATTGAGTGGGCATTGATCGGTTCTTGTACCAACTCTTCGTACGAAGATTTGACGCGTGCTGCTTCTATCGTTGCTGATGCAGTAGAGAAAGGCATTGCTCCAAAGGCGATCTTGGGTATCAACCCAGGTTCTGAGCAGGTGCGTTACACTGCAGAGCGTGACGGTTTGATAGATACGTTCAACAAACTAGAGGGAACAAGAATCTTTACGAACGCTTGTGGTCCGTGTATCGGACAGTGGGCGCGTGAAGGTGCTGAGAAGCAAGAGAAAAACTCTATCGTTCACTCGTTCAACAGAAACTTCGCGAAACGTGCTGACGGTAACCCGAACACACACGCCTTCGTTACTTCACCAGAAATGGTTGCGGCTATCGCAATCTCTGGTAAACTAGATTTCAACCCGGTTACAGATACATTGACCAACGCAAATGGCGAAGAGGTGAAATTGGCAGAGCCAACAGGTCACGAATTGCCATCGGCTGGTTTTGCAGTAGAAGACAACGGTTATCAAGCTCCTGCAGCTGACGGATCAGGTATAGAAGTAGTTGTGAGTCCAGACTCACAGCGTCTACAACTATTGAGCCCATTCGCTCCATGGGACGGTGCTAACATCGAAGGTGCGAAGCTTTTGATCAAGGCCTTTGGTAAGTGTACTACGGATCACATCTCTATGGCAGGTCCATGGTTGCGTTACCGTGGTCACCTAGATAACATCTCGAACAACTGTTTGATTGGTGCGGTGAATGCCTACACGCAAGAGACAAACGCTGTAACGAACCAATTAGACGGTTTAGTAGATGAGGTACCTAACGTAGCTCGTGCCTACAAGGCAGCGGGTGTTCCTTCCATTGTTGTGGGTGATCACAACTACGGTGAAGGTTCTTCTCGTGAGCACGCAGCAATGGAGCCACGTCACCTAGGCGTTCGCGCGGTGATCGTGAAGTCATTCGCTCGTATCCACGAAACAAACTTGAAGAAGCAGGGTATGTTGGGTCTGACCTTTGATAACGAAGCTGATTACGATTTGATCCAAGTGGACGATACGTTCAACTTTACGGATCTTGCATCGTTCGCCCCAGGCAAGCAATTGACGCTTGAGGTTGTTCACGCTGACGGTTCTTCAGATACTATTAAGTTGAACCACACGTACAATGCTCAACAGATTGAGTGGTTTAAGGCAGGTTCTGCATTGAACTTGATCAAAGCGCAGAACGCCTAAAACGAAGCGGACTACATACTAAAAAGCCCGGCGCACTGCGCCGGGCTTTTTTATTGCTCGTTATCGGTGAGTCAACTACTTACCATTCATTAAATAACCTACACGCAGCGTGAAGCTAAAGGTATAAGGTGAGCCCATTTGAGGCCCAGCACCGCCTAAGAATCCGTAGTTGGAAGGATTCCAGGAGTCTTTCGTAGTAAACCCGTAACCAATACCTGCGGCATAGTCTAGGACGAATTGGTCCGCGAAAACCAACTGGTTTCCAAAGTCCATTTGTAGAGAACCTGCTACCGCAGTTTCACGTGTAGAAGGGTACATGAAAGTCACCGGATCTGGCGGGTGATCGTAATCTATTTTATCGTAGTTGTACGTCGTTACAAATAGGTTAGGTTTTACGTAAGTACCTCTCATAATATGGCCGAAGCGCATGCGCTGCATATAGAAGTTTGGACTGCGCTTGAACTTGTAACCCATATTGATTGCACCACCCATAGCGTTTTCAGCGTCGTTCCATCCGTTTTGGTTTTCATAGCCAGCACCGATGAAAATGAACCCAGCTTCCCAAGAAGTAGATGGGGTCACCGCTTGTTCGTAGGTCACAAAGGTGTAATTAGCACTGAATCCAGCAACGTCAATTTTCAGAGCCCTGTCGCGTTGTCCTGCGTAAACACGGGCGTCGTCGATCATCTGTTGGCTAAAGTCCATCACTCGTCCGCTTTCAAAAACTACTTTTTGCAAGTAGTCTTTTTCAATGGTGAAGATGACAGAGTTTACTGGGGAACCAAATTCACGGTACTTGATAAAGTCTGGAGTTACCTCCATGATGGTCACTTCATCAATAGTTTTGTCCTTGTAGATGAGCATGTCCTGCGACTTAGCCGTGAAGCCAGCGCCTAGAACGAACAATGCGAGAAGAAACTTTTTCATTTTGTCTTGGTGGTTATTTGCCCAAGTTAATCAATTATTGTGCCTCAACCTTTTGTATTTTCATCGAGTATGAAATTTAATAAGATTCAACGCAGCTGGGCCATGTACGATTGGGCCAATTCGGTCTATTCATTAGTCATTAGTACCGTGCTGCTCCCCATATATTACGAGGCGGTTACCAAGGAAAATGACGCTCGTGTGATGTTTTTAGGTTCTGAATGGGAGAATACGGTGATTTACAATTACGTGATTGCCGCATCTTTTTTAACCATTAGTATACTTAGCCCGTATCTAGGGGCGATGGCGGATAAGACCGGTCGTAGAAAGGTCTTCATGAACACTTTTATGATCACCGGGGGTGTGAGTACCATGCTGATGTACTTCTTCACCACTAGTAATCCCGGTTTGGCACTTGTGCTGGCCTATTTTGCTAGTCTCGGATTTACGGGATCCTTTGTCTTTTACAATTCTTACCTGCCCATTATTGCACCTAAAGACATGCAGGACCGATTATCTGCGCGGGGATTCTCTCTGGGGTATCTCGGCAGTGGTTTACTGCTTATTTTCTGTTTGGCCTTGGTTCAAATGCCGGAAACATTTGGATTGGCGGATGCGGGTATAGCTACCCGGGTTTCCTTTCTTATCACTGGTATTTGGTGGCTGGGCTTTGGATTGCCCGCCATAGGCAGGTTGCCTAAAGACGAAGTGAAGGACTATTTTGAATCAAAGCTGTTCTGGTCATCTTGGAAAGAGCTTTTGGTAGTGTTGAAGGAATTAAGGGCGCTACCGGCTTTGCGTAGATTCTTAAGCGGATTTTTCTGGTATTCTACCGGGATGCAGACCATTATTCTACTTGCTGCTGTATTCGGCTCTAAAGTATTGGGATTGGAAAGCAGCCAACTGATCATTACTATCCTCATCATCCAATTTGTAGCTATTGCAGGAGCTGCGGCTTTCGCACGTTTGAGCGAGCGTACCTCGAATACCACTGCCATTAGCATAGGGGTAGCTGTTTGGATGGTCATTTGTTTCGGAGCCTATTTTGTACAAACTGCTAACCAGTTTTACGCCGTAGGCATGGGGCTTGGATTTGTGATGGGTGCGGTTCAAAGCCTTTCCAGAAGCACCTACAGTAAGATGCTTCCTAAGACGGAAGACCACAGCACGTACTTCAGCTTTTACGACGTGATGGAAAAACTCGCCACAACGGTTGGGATGTTTTCCATTGGTATTTTAGAATGGTTGACAGGTGACTTGAGAAACAGCGCCTTGGCTTTGTCGCTATTCTTCGCTATTGGACTGGTTCAGATTCTCCGACTGCAGTCCTTTTACAAGAAATCCGCCACTGAAGCGGTATAGGAGTTCTCCAAAGAATTCGTCCTCTTCAACACCATCAAATTTGGCTTTGAAGGTTGCAGAACCAGCTTTGGGCCAGGTTGCTACATCCTCAGCACTTCGGGTAATTACGACCCCACCGATAAGTTCAACACTTTGGCTTTCCGCCGCGATAATCTCGCCTGAAATTTCGGCAACATCCCCGGGCATTAAGTTTTCCATTCCCACAGCCATCTCTAGTCCTTGTGAGTCTAGCGTAAGGCTTACCTCGCGCTCTAATGCGGTTTGAGGCGTTCGGAAGTATTCATAGAGTCCAAAAAAAACGGCCGCCAAAACGACGACCGCAATCCCTTGAAATATCTTTTTCTTCATAGGTTAAGAGCGCATCTGACCGATGTAATTGCTTGGCGTAATGGCCTTCAGTTCGGCTTTAATGCTGTCGTTTACCTCTAAGGTATCAATAAATGCTGAGATGCTTTCAGCGGTAATTGCGCTGTTTGTACGGGTCAATTCCTTCAACGCTTCATACGGCTTAGGATAGCCTTCACGACGTAGGATATTCTGGATGGCCTCAGCCACTACAGCCCAG
>JACESW010000051.1 GCA_013911625.1 Cryomorphaceae bacterium
GCCCATGGCTTGCATATCTGCGATATTGTTGTTTAGGAGCATTGGAATCCACATCCCCTCCTTTGCAGAAGAGAATTGGACACTAGAAAGAATTAACAGTAGGGAAAGAAATTTCTTCATCGTAAGTGTTGTAATTTGCAGGGTATAAACTTAAACAAACAATGAAGAAAATATTCATGGGAGCCGCAGTTGCTTCTTTACTTTTTGCTTGTAGCGGAGAAAGTTCGGACGGCTTTCAGCTCAGTATTGATATTCCAGACGCTGGAGACAGCCCCGTCAAGGTCACGTTAGAAGGAGATTCAGTAATTTACGAGGGAAATCTTTCGGAAGGTGCCCTCACTGCTAATCTGAGTGCTATTGATAACCAATTCACCATGGTACAAATCATGGAATTGGGTCAACCGGCGGTCTACTTCCACGACGGTGCCGATGTAAACATCACTTTTGATGAGATGTCTGGCTTTAACATTGAGGCCGGTGTGATGAATGATAGTGCGGATGCCTTGAATGATCAAAGCGCATTCTTCGGACAAACCATGCAGGTTTTGGAGCAGAAATATATGACAGCTATGGATTCAAACGACGTTGATGCGCAGAACGCGATTCGCGAGGAGGCTATGAATTTGATGGAAAGTCAAGAGCGCATGAAAATTGAATTTGCCAAGCGCAATGATATCCTTGGTGCAGCTATAGCCCTTTCTTCTCAAAGCAGCAATCTTACCTATGAAGATTTGAAGGCTGTTTTAGATCAGGTAAGCCCTGAATTCCACAGCGCCCCGGATTACACGCGTCTTGCAGAGCGCGTCGAAATCATGGGTCGTTCTGCTATCGGTATGCAGTTCAAAGACTTTGCTCAAACATCAGCAACGGGTGGTACACTAAATGTTCTTGCTGTTGAAGGTAAATACGTTCTAGTAGACTTCTGGGCCTCTTGGTGTCGTCCTTGTCGCGCTGCCAACCCTGCGCTTGTGGAGCTTTACAATACGTACCACGAACAAGGGTTTAATATTTTGGGGGTAAGCTTGGACCGTGATGGCGCTTCATGGCAGAAAGGAATTAAAGAAGATGGATTGCCTTGGCCGCAGATTTCAGATTTGCAATACTGGCAGAATGAGATTTCGACTTATTACGGTATTCAATTCATCCCACAAAACATCCTGATCGACGACAACGGTGTTATCGTTGCTAAGAACATGGAACCTGCTCAATTGGGTGAATTCCTATCTAACAACCTCTAAACGAGACCTCTACGTCGGCGAATAATCCATTCCGCTGCCGCAGCTAATAAGGCAAGTCCCCAGTACCAGATGTGAAGGTGCTGGGGATTTTTTTGCTCAAAGCTTAGGATTGTGGGTGCTACATTTTCTAAGGGTGTTGAACCGTCCATAGCACCGGCATTCGCCCAAGAGTTTATTAGGGATTGATTTCTCGGTCGAACCTTTTCTACATCGACATCCTTTACCTGCAGGCTTGAAGAAGTCTTCAAGGCTCCACCCGTCCAATTGGCCACAGCTTCTACCCTATAAATACCAGGGACTGTAGGTGTGAAACTCCCTATAACACTATTCCCTTCTGGACTAAGCGTCACCTCTTCAACGAGCGTAGCCCCCTGATTAATCTCAATACTAATATCTGCAGGCAATACTTCAAGGCGACTGTTTACAACTGCCCCTGAAATCTGAGCGCTTTCTCCTAACGGTACTTGCTGTGGAGACGTAAGACGCAATTGCGCAGGTTCATATCGTTGCATTAATTCTTCAAGGAGTGCCTCAAAGGCATCAAGGGTCTTGCCAGAAGCCAAACCGCTTTTGTACCAATGAATTCCGCGAGTATCAAGGTATTCACCCTGGGATATACGGAGGTTTTCCGCCTTGCTAAACACCTCTACTTTTAAGAAATCCAATAAATTGGGAACCAAAATTCGTTTTGAAAAGGCAGGAACTGCTCCTCCATCTAAATGAAGCATAGGGACTTTAACACTGCTGTGCGCTTTTTCTATGGCGACTTTACCCCCGCCTATGGTAACCAATGGACCATCTATAGAGGAAACCTTTTCTAGCTCGTTCCATGCAATACGCTCAACGGCGATACCCTTGCCCTCACACCAGCGGCGTATCATAGCCTCGTGCGGATGTGGAGCATTAGTAACCAAGGCAACAGTAGCTAAATACTCATTGACGTCGACTAAGGTTGTAAGGCTGTCTTTTTGACCACCTCGAGTAGCTACTGCTAGTAGTTTATAAATGCCAGATTTTGACGGTGCTTGTAGGTCTATATTACGTCCCGAATGAGCCTTACCATTGAAATACACATCTATCTCTGCCTCTTTTGAGGCTAGAACTTCTACGCTCATCCTAGCATTGCTTAGAACACGTTGCGGAACAACAATACCTTGCAGAAGACCTGAGGGTTGTATGGGCTTTGAGGGTGCCAATAGATAATACGTAGGAATGGACGATCCTAAACGATTTGCAATATGTCCATCACCAACGTATGCCCAAGCATTGTTGGATGGTACTGAGCTTTTATTGAAATCTCTCACTATGGGATCATACCCAAGTGCTTCAAATTTTTCAACGGCTACATTAGCTAAGCTATCTCCTGATACACCTAAAGACCTTGAAGAATCGAGCGCAATGGTAAGTACAGGCCTGAGAGACTGTTCGCGCTCAGTGGATATCGGAGGAGCGCAGAGGGCATAGACCATTAATCCAGTCCATACTAAACGCAAAAGCGCCAAATCCCATGGGAATTCAGCGCTTCGCTTAAAATATAGAAACGCAGCAACTACCGATCCTGCACCGAGTGCAACTATAGCAGCTACTACGCTAGTCATCAAGTCAACATTCCACCACAAACATTGAGAACCTGTCCACTTACGTAGCCGCTCATGTCTGAAGCCAGGAATAAACAAGCATTAGCCACATCTTCTGGGCTACCGCCTCTTTTGAGTGGAATACCGTCTCTCCAAGATTGAACCGTTTTCTCGTCCAATACAGCGGTCATCTCAGTTTCAATGAAACCCGGTGCAATGGCGTTACAACGGATGTTGCGTGATCCCAGCTCAAGCGCTACTGACTTCGTGAAGCCAATGATACCCGCCTTAGAAGCGGAATAGTTTGCCTGACCGGCGTTACCTTTCACACCTACTACAGAACTAATGTTTACAATAGATCCCGAGCGTTGCTTTAAGAATGTACGCTGTACAGCCTTAGTCATGTTAAAAACAGAATTTAGATTCACCTCAATCACTCGGTTAAAATCCTCTTCCGTCATACGCATTAAAAGGGTGTCTTTTGTAATACCAGCGTTGTTTACAACGATGTCGACACCACCAAAATCTTCTACGACCTGAGCAACCAGTGCCTCGGCATCTTCCATTTTTGAAGCATCCGATCGATAACCTTTCACGTTAGCTCCGTGTGCTTTTAATTCTTCTTCTAGCGCCTGTCCTCTTTCGACAGAGCTAAGAAATGTAAATGCTACGTTCGCACCTTGTTGTGCAAAAACTTCAGCAATTCCTTTTCCGATTCCTTTCGACGCACCAGTAATAATGGCCGTCTTTCCTGCTAATAAACCCATAGTGTTTAATTATTCGCGGTTTTGTTCAGTGAGCAAACCTACTGCTTTTCCATTTTTCTGAGCAACAATAAATGCATTTTCAACGCCCAAGTTAATCACAAGAGCTAAAGCCTGCTGCGCGTCTAGTAGAGATCTGTATTCGCCCAAAACGAATAAAACCATACTGTCTTTTTCAACCATGGAAGCCCCGGAGAGACCATAACTTAACTCCTTGATTGACTGGTTTTTAAACGCCCCTATCTGAACTGAAAAAACAAGCTCATCGTTCGCGGTAAATACGGTGTCCACAGCTTGTCCACCGCGCCAAAGTTTTATACTTTTTTGGATTAATTCCTCCTCACTTGCAGAGGACTCACCCACGAATTGATACGTCACTAAGGCAGTGATAACCACTAAAACGACCGTTAAAGGCCATATAGTTTTTTTCGAACTACTCCCCTTTTGCTCAATCAATTGACGCTGCAATTCTGCATTCTCAGCCTCAAGTTTTGAGATTCGTTCTTTGGTTTTCGGTGATAAGAATTCCATATCCTACAACGGTGCTACTAATATTCCAATGATGGTGGCAATTGCGAATATAATCGTCTGAATGACCACGCCAATGTTATTTAAAATAACAAGTGACCAATGCAGATCTCCCCATCGCTTCCAAGTCAACGGCGGCTTACTTACCGGAGCTTTCATACCCTCTTCGCGTTCCAACTGTTTTTCAGTCTTCACGGCATAGGCGGATTCACAATGTGTGCACCTGTACTGGTACTTATCTAGTGCTGAATCAACCTCATACCAATGAGCGCATGAGGGGCATTTCACTTGTTTCATTGTAGTAAAGGTAAGGCGGTTTAAAACAAAAAAGCCGCCTCACAGTGTGAAGCGGCTTTGTATTTATTAAATGCTGGATTATTTACCAAGCAACTTAGCCATAGCAGTACCTAAGTCTGCTGGCGAATCTACTACAGTGATTCCACAGTCGCGAAGGATCGCTTTCTTAGCAGCAGCCGTATCCTCAGCACCACCTACAATAGCACCTGCGTGGCCCATTGTACGTCCTGCAGGAGCTGTTTCGCCTGCGATGAATGCAACAACAGGCTTCGTTCCATTTTCTTTGATCCACTTACCGGCTTCTGCTTCTAATTGACCACCGATCTCACCGATCATAATGATACCTTCAGTTTCTGGGTCGTTCATCAGGAGCTCAACAGCTTGTTTTGTCGTTGTACCGATGATTGGGTCACCACCAATACCAATGGCAGTTGTTTGACCTAAACCGGCTTTTGTACACTGATCTACTGCTTCATAAGTCAAAGTACCTGATTTACTCACGATACCAACGGTACCCTTGTTGAAGATAAAGCCAGGCATAATACCAACTTTAGCTTCTCCCGCAGTCATAACTCCAGGACAGTTAGGACCGATCAACGTACAGTCCTTGTCGCTTAAGTACTCTTTTACTTTCACCATGTCCGCAACTGGAATACCTTCCGTAATACAGATGATTACTTTGATACCTGCTTCAGCAGCCTCCATAATACCATCCGCAGCAAATGCTGGTGGAATGAAAATGATAGAGGTATCAGCACCCGCTTTTTCAACGGCTTCGCTAACGGTGTTAAATACCGGTCGATCTAAATGCGTCATGCCTCCTTTACCGGGAGTAACACCACCAACAACATTGGTACCGTATTCGATCATTTGGGTAGCGTGGAACGTACCCTCTTTACCAGTAAAACCTTGTACAATAATGTTTGAGTCTTTGTTGACTAATACGCTCATGAGATGCTTTTTCTGTGAGTTTGGTGCAAATGTACTATCCAACCTGCAATCGAATTCCCTTCTTGACAAATTTCTTTGCTCAATACTTAACGATGTATCTTTGGCCTATGCTTAGAGACGATATCATATGTGCATTATCCACTCCACAAGGTGTCGGGGCACTAGCAATAGTAAGGGTTAGCGGGGCCAACTCTGCTGCTCTCCTAACCCCATACTTTATTTCTAAGCGTGCACAAAACGCAGGACTTGAATCACACCGGGCTTATTTCGGCGACTACAGTATACAAGGAGAGCACATCGATGAAATTCTCGTAACTTATTTCGAAGAAGGAAAGAGCTTCACTGGTGAAGAGAGCTTTGAAATTTCCTGCCACGGCTCTCCGTACATCGTCAGCCGCATCATGGAAAGCTTGCTCGAAGCTGGAGCGCGATTGGCAGATCCAGGAGAATACACCATGCGTGCCTTCATGAACGGTCGCATGGACCTCGCGCAAGCAGAGGCAGTTGCCGATTTGATTCATGCCGAAAACAAAACCATGCACGATGTGGCCTTGCGCCAACTCAAAGGTGGCTTCTCAAACGAAATCACTGCCTTTAGAGAAGAACTGGTGCATTTCGCTTCTATGATTGAGCTTGAATTGGATTTTAGTGAAGAAGATGTGGAATTCGCTTCACGGGCCGACCTATTGAAAATGTTGCATTCGCTCAAAACTAATGTGAGCAACCTCATAGATAGCTTCAAATACGGAAATGCCCTTAAGAAAGGAATTGCCACGGCCATCCTTGGTGCTCCAAATGCTGGAAAGTCTACCCTACTCAATGCTCTACTTGGTGAAGATCGCGCCATCGTTAGTTCCATTGCGGGTACCACGCGGGATACCGTTGAAGATACCTTCAACTACGGCGGTCTTACTTATCGCTTAATTGATACTGCAGGTATTCGTGAGACCGAGGATTTTGTAGAAAAAATCGGCATACAAAAAGCATTTGAGCAAGCTGAAAAAGCGGATGTCATTTTCTACCTCATTGACGCCACGGCTCCTGAGGCAGATTTAGAACAGCGCATTGCCCATTTGGAACAATCGGCTTCTCAAGCCGAACTGTTCTTATGCATCAATAAGTCCGATCAAGCCGATACCACTGACATTCTTACAAGATTGGAAGGTTCAAAACGCCAAATTTTCGAGATAGCCGCCAAAACTAAAAACGGACTGTCGGAACTTTTAACGGCATTGAAAGAAGCGACGGCTTGGACCTCACACAGCGCCTCTCAAACGATTGTCACTAATGCACGTCACGCCGATGCTTTACGCAGGACCTCTTTGGCACTAGATAAAAGTATCGAAGCTGTTGAACTCAGCATCCCTGGAGATCTATTGGCTCAGGACTTGCGATTGGCACTCGACGGATTAGGTGAAATCACAGGTACAATATCCACTGACGATCTGTTGGCCAACATCTTCAGCAAGTTCTGTATCGGGAAGTAAACCCGAATAACTACCGATGAGCACCATGGCCTGCTACCGAAAGGTAAAATGTTCGGTATTTACCGAACACATGTTTGGAATCACGTGTAATTCCAACACATATGAGGTTCTTTCAAATCCTAATTATCGGTAAAAACCAAGTGTTCGGTAAATAATTAACGAATCAAAAGATTGCACATAAAATCGTTAAACCCTATGTTTATATGGCTTTGAGAGAAGGGCAAGAAACTCATGACAACGGTAAAACACAAAATCTCCGAGGGTTCGGTTCCCGCCAGCTCCAGGGCATGTACGACAGTAAATCAAAAACATGGGAATGTCTTACGCCAGAGCAGATTGAAAGCACTTCTCAAACCCTTGCTGCTATATTGATTGAGTATAATCTATCAATTATGGACATATATCCCCATGAAGATGTTTCTGCAAAAACAGCTGGGGAAGGTGGGACTGTTCAAGAAGCAGTTATGGAAAGAACAAAAGAACTAGTTAATCCAATAATAAAACTAGAACGAAAAGAGATTAAACTTCCTCCAGTAGAACTTCCAACCCCTGAGATCATTAAAAGCATATATTAATATGAAATACTTATTTGTTTTAGTTACGAGCATATTATTCTTTTTCCCTAATAAGGAAATTGATCTAGGCAAAGGATTAAAGGCCGAGTTGTCATCATTTCAGAGAGTCCAGCCAGACTCCATTCAGGTAAAATTCAATGAATGCCTTGACTGGTCTATCAAACCTAGCCAAATTGAAGGCATTCTTGATGTTATGCAAGAAGCAAATATTACTGAATACATGAATTATTGCTACTTCTACCCTTGTTACTATAAGTTGTCTGGTACGTATAAAGGTGAAGTGTGTGATATTGAAATTCGGTCAACTTCATCCGTAGTTATTCAGACTGAATTAAACACATATTACTATATTATGACTCATGATGACCCAAGATTTATTGTGGCGTGTGACTGTTGTGAATAGCCCATCTAGTATACATAACATATATTATGAGTTATTTTGGTCAATCTGTTGAAAATGAGAACTTTAATGCTCTTGTGCCGATAGAGCGCTTCTATCCGGATTTGGCCCCAAATACTGTCTCAAATGCAACATCTGAATCCTCTTCAGAACCCCTATTCCAAGGCACCCGAATCCTCTACTGGTAC
>JACESW010000052.1 GCA_013911625.1 Cryomorphaceae bacterium
CCTACAACACACTAACACTCGCTTACACATGGATTTGCACGTTGCAATCACTTCAGACCACCCCCTGTATTTTATCGGCTGGGGCGTCGTTCTGTTCATGATAGTCTTCCCGATTTTCATTGCGAACAACGCGAGCATTCGCGTCCGTACCAATTTTGAAAAGGGCTGGGCCCTTCTTTTGGTAGCCTCTTATTTTGCGATGACAGGCGTGAGTATGGTACGCGGTGAAGCTTCTTGGGCTACGAGTTTGCTGTGCCACATGTGCGGCTTTTCGCGCATGCTTGCTATTGGTTATTTGTTTACCCGTAAGAAATGGATGGGAGAGATGGTCACCTTTATGGGGATCGCTGGCGGGCTTCAAAGTTTCATCACTCCAGAATTTACCCACGGACTGCACCCGGTGTACGTCTTTGATTATTACTTCAACCACGCTTCGATAATCGCTATTGGATTCTACATCATTTTTGGCCATAAGCAGGCATTGCAGAAGGGCGCATGGCTGAGAACGTTCGGCCGCATTCAATTGCTCGCTCTTTTGGCTTTAGTGGTCAATCTGATTACAGGTGGGAATTACATGTACTTGATGGAGCCTCCTATCGTCGATAATCCACTGATCATTCAAAGCGAATCGTTCCCGTACATGCATGTAGTGTTCTTCCAAGTATTCGCTGCAGTACACTTCTTCTTGCTGCAGGTGGTGCTCTCTAGGTTGAAAGTAAAGCGAACGCTCAGTTACTAACTCGTTCCAATTTTCACACATCCTTAAGTGCTAGGAGGGTAGAGTTGGTTTAAATTCGTGACTTATTCGCACAAAAAGTGCGGGTGAGAGTTAAACCTAGTACCCAAATACCTCTCTTAGAACAGATGAAAAGAATTACCCTACTGGTCTTCGGACTGTTTATGAGCCTTGGTCTCTTGGCGCAGCAGCCCGGTGGACGTGGTGGTTTCGACCCGACCAAACTACCTAAAATCGGCGTGATTGCCGGAACTCTTGTGGATGCCGAATCTGGCGAACCTTTGCCCTATGCTGCGGTGAAGATTACCCATAAAATGGATGCGAATATTGTAACCGGCGGCATGACTGATGCCAAAGGCAGGTTCAAGGTGGAGCAAATTACCCTAGGTCCCAATGTTCTTGAATTTGCCTACGTGGGCTATAAGACCAAAACGCAAGAGGTGCGCTTGGGACGCGATGGAACGGAAAAAGACTTGGGCAAGATTGGCCTTCAAAGCTCTGGAGTAGAACTTGAAGAAGTCGTAGTGGAAGCCGAGCGCCAGTTCATGACCAATGAAATTGACCGTAAAGTATACGACCCATCAAAACTCATTCTTTCAAAGACGGGATCCGCGACCGACATCCTTGAAAATATCCCTGCTGTTGAGCTCGATTTAGATGGTAACATTACTCTTCGCGGTTCTTCCGCAGTGCGCATTATGATTGACGGTCGCCCCTCGAGATTTACAGGGGAAGATTTGAGCGCCCTTCTTCAGAGCCTACCTGCCAATAGTGTAGAGAAGATAGAAGTGATGACGAATCCATCGGCGAAATACGATCCAGACGGTACCGCCGGGATGATCAATATTGTCCTAAAAAAATCGGCCCTACAAGGCCTTAACGGTTCGGTAAATAGTTCCTACAGCGGCGCTGATCGTGTGCGTGCCGGAATCAATATCAACTACAAAGTGGACGATCTTAACTTCTTCTTTAATGCAGGCCACAGCTCGGGCAGATACCCACGCACCTCTTGGGCGCGTAGAGACAACTTCTTGGGAGAAGATACTTTGAGTTTTTACCAAGAAGTAGACGGCTACGGCGGTCGTAATGGTAACAATATCAAGGCAGGCTTTGATTGGTCGCCGGGCACCAAACACGTATTCACTGTACAGGCAACCTTAAATCAGGGCTTGCGTCCGCGAGTGAGTGACAACAATACAGATTGGACCACACCGTCTTTGGACTATACCCTCGTCCAGTTCAGTGACCGTCAAGGAGAGCGTTGGAACAACAGCTTCGACGTGATTTACGACTACAAGCCGAGAAAAGGCGAAGAGCTAAACGCACGTATATCGTACACGGACGGTAGCAGAAATGATGTTCTTGAGTTTACGCAAGACACGTTGTTGAACGCCATCAAGCTTCCATCGGATAAGTACCGCACGAACAGCTTCGGCGATCAGTGGGAGTTCAACGGCATCTTAGACTATACGAAGAAGTGGGACGACGATAAGAAGCTCGAAGCGGGCGCGAAAATCATCAGCCGCGAAGATTTAGACGGCTTTAATCGAACCAACATCGACATCTACGACGGTACAGAAACCTATTTGGCCAGCAGCGAGAATGAATTCCTATACGGTGAAGACATTCTTGCCGTATATACCAACTACGGTTTTAAAAAGGGACCGTGGGGCTTCCAGTTGGGCCTTCGTGCTGAGCAAGCGAACATTACGGCAACGCAGATCACCCAAGACAGTACCTTCTACAACAATTACTTCCAGGTATATCCTAGCGCATTTATAACCTACGAGATTGCGCGTGGCCGAGAATTGAACTTGAGCTATTCACGCAGGGTACAACGTCCTGGTGGTCGACAGCTCAACCCGTTCATTGACTACAGCGATCCGTTCAACTTGCGTTCAGGAAATCCATACTTACTGCCAGCGTTCACCGGCTCCTACGAGTTGGGGTACACGCACATCTTGAAGAAGGGAACTACCATGACTGCCAACGTGTATTACCGCGATCGCAATAACCTGATCACCTGGTACTCAGAAGTGGACAGCAACGGGGTGAATTTGACCACATTCCAAAACTTGAACAGCGGTGAAGATGTAGGTTTAGATATGAATTTCCGTGGCCGATTAGGCAAGAAAGGCGGATTCTTCACATTGGGAGGAAACTATTTCTACAGCCAAGTATCCGGAGATATCAAAGGACAAGGTTGGGTCAACCAAGGGGGAGGCTACGGGCTGAACACCATGGTGAGTACGCCGCTTTGGAAAGATGCAAGCTTACAAATCATGGGGAACTACCGAAGCCGTCGAGTCATGGCACAAGGTTTTGGGAAACCGTTCTACTTTATTGGTGGGGGCTTCAAGCAGGGCTTCATGGACGACCGTCTAAATCTCAGTGTAAACTGTCGAGACATCTTCAACACCATGGGCTGGAACTATGAAACAAGAGGACCTGGCTTCTACTCAGAGGGCCAATTCCGCTGGATGAATCGTGTCGTTGAAGTAGGTTTGACCTACAACTTCGGTGAGGTACAGCGCAGACGTCGTCAGATGGACCGCGGCAGTCGCGGCGGCGGTGGCGGCATGGAAATGGAAATGTTCTAAAGAAATAATACGAAAGCCCCGGCCATTTGGTCGGGGCTTTTTTTACCTTAATAGTGCTAAACGTCATCTCATGAAAAAGCTTCTTCTTCTGCTACTCCTTCCTCTAGGCCTTTTCGCAAATGCTCCAACGAGCATTATGTCACCCACCGTTTACGACCTTACTGGTATTCTCGAGCCGGGGCAAGAAGTGGTCAGCATGATTACTGACGAAGGAAAGTTGGCAGAATTTGAGCTTAACCCGGATAACAACTACCTCGTTATACCTACGTACGGCACCTTTTATTATGCAGCCGTAGCAGATAGCTTAGGTAACATGAGTTACCTCTACCTGGGTCCAAAGTCGGTCGTAGAAGAACCCTTGATTCAGGAACTCCCTACAGGTCCTACACCCGTTCAGGCAGGACTTAACGTAGCTGGAAAAGGAACAGCCATTTCATGGATTACCGGTTTAACCTGTTTTGGGATTGGAGTGGCAGTTGCAAATAGTTCTTCAGACCCTTGGGACGGTCTTGTATGGGTTGTTGTTGGTGTGGTAGTGGCAGTTTACGGAACAGTGGCTTCGGTAATCTACGGTGCAGCCAAAGGCGTACAAACATCTATACGCAATAACAGCGATAGGTATAAGCGCTTGCAACTGGCAAATCAAGGCAGTGGTATGAGCTATGTCGTCGAACCGGTGCCGCTGGAATTAATACCTGAAGAACTTCGAGTTCCTCTTCTTGTAGGTCAACGATAAGGTTAAAATTCCTCGTCGTAGTTTACCCCTGTTTCTAGATCCGTGGTTGCTGTGTTACAGTCCACGTCGATGTCCAGTTTCCCTTGAGGTCGCTCGAACGGATCCATACTGATGCCCAGCTCTGCGTTCGCGTAGTTCTTCTTCATGTACACTCCCCAGATGGGTAGGGCAGCAGTAGCTCCTTGACCGTAGTAGGTTCCCCAACCGCCGCCGAAGTGTGCTGCACGGTCTTCACATCCGGTCCAAACGCCGGTGATGAGATTGGGTACCACACCCATAAACCAGCCGTCAGAGTTGTTCTGTGTAGTTCCCGTTTTTCCCGCAATTTCGTTGGTGAATTCGTACGGGTATCCAGTCACAGCATTGTTGCGGTAGAACTTCTCGCCGTAGTTGTGACGAAGTCTTTGACCCGTTCCGTCTTCAGTTACACCCATGAGGAGTTTAAGAATGGCATAAGCGTCCTTTTCACCCATCACTTGACGTGTTTCTGGGGTAAATTCTTCAAGCACCACACCGTTCTTATCCTCAATGCGCGTGATCATGATGGGCGAAACGTAGCGCCCCTTATTGGCGAAGGTGGTGTACGAACCGACCATTTCGAAAACACTGAGATCCACCGTCCCCAGTGCGATGGACGGCACCTCAGGAATGTCCCCGGTGATGCCCATTTTGCGTGCAAGTTGAATGACAGGTCTCGGACCAATCTGCTTCATCAAGAAGGTGGTCACTGTATTCATCGAATTGGCCAAAGCATGCTTTAGGGATTTGGTTCCGCCGTACTCATCGTCAGAATTGGACGGACACCAATCTTCCAATAATCCATATTCGCCGCGCTCAATACAAATCTTTGCATTGGGCACCTCCATACAAGGGCTGTAGTTCTTTTCAATAATGGCCGATGCGTAGACAAACGGCTTAAATGTCGACCCTACTTGGCGCTTACCTTGCTTGACGTGGTCGTATTTAAAGTATTGGTAGTCGTTTCCGCCAACCCATGCTTTCACATAGCCGGTCTGCGGTTCCATCGACATCATTCCTACCTGATACAATCCCTTGTAGTACATGATGCTATCTCGAGGACTCATCGTGGTGTCTATATCGCCGTTCCAACTAAATACGGTCATTGGGATAGGCGTATTGAACACCTGCTGAATGCTGTCCATCGATGCGCCACGCTTTTTCATTCCGCGGTAACGCTGGGTGCGACGCATGGCTTGATCTACAATCTTACGGACATTGCCCGCAGGATCCTCATCGAAGTAGAAGGGCCCGTATTTTCGATCCTCCTTAATGATGTCGAAGATGCGCTGTAGGTTGCTCATGTGCTCTTGCACAGATTCCTCGGCGTTTCGCTGCATCTCGGAATTGATCGTAGTATAAATCTTAAGTCCGCCGGTATACAGGTCCAATTCATTTCCCGTACGCTTCTCGTAGTCCTTAATCCACCCTTTCATGTAGCCACGCAAGTACTCGCGGAAATATGGGGCAAGACCCGCAGTGTGGCTTTGCGGACGGAACTCTAGCTGTATGGGGAGCTCCTTCAAACTGTCCTTGGCCTCGACGGTAAGTAGACCATTCTTCACCATTTGGACAAAGACTTGGTCACGACGTTGCTTTGCGCGCTCAGGGTAGCGGCGCGGGTTGTACAACGAAGGATTTTTGGCCATTGCTACCAATACAGCAGCTTCTTCAAGCTGAAGGTCAATAGGTTTCTTGTTGAAGTACACTCGGGCTGCAGAGTTGATCCCAACTGCTTGGTAGAGAAAGTCAAATTCGTTGAGGTACAGGGCGATGATTTCTTCCTTGGTGTACATTCTTTCGAGCTGTGCAGCAATGATCCATTCGCCCAATTTCTGACCAATACGCTCCACAATGTTTCGCGCAGGGTCGTTGAACTGCATCTTCGCGAGCTGTTGGGTCAGTGTAGACCCACCGCCTTTTCGACCCAAACCTGAAAGTGCACGGGCCAAGGCGCGCGCATCAATACCACTGTGCTCAAAAAAGCGTTCGTCTTCGGTAGCGACTAGGGCATTGATGAGGTTCGGAGAGATCTCATCATAGGTAGCAGCAGTTCTGTTTTCACGAAAGAAGGTCCCCAATACTTCACCGTCCTCTGTAATGATTTCAGTGGCCAATTTGGTATCTGGATTCGCAATCTGTTCGATCGAGGGCAATTTTCCAAAGGCACCCAAAGAGGTCAAGTACAAGGCCAGCGCCAACCCCCAAACAGGACCGGTTAAAATGACCAATGACCAAACTACCTGTTTGGTGTACTTACGCTTTGCGCCTTCTTCTTGTTGCTTTGCCATAGTTCAAAAATAGCCTTTTGTCCGCCGCACTATTAACGTACGATAAGAACTTTTCCTTGTGCCGTTACTTCTCCTAAATCGTCTGTGGCGTAGATGATATATACACCAGATGCTACCGGATGACCGTCCAATTTTGTCCCGTCCCATTGCGCCTGTCCACCGGCAGCCTGCATGTCGTAGACCAAGGCGCCACTCACGTCCGTCACCTTAATTCTTGCGTCCTCGCTGTTTCCTTGGATGAAAATAGGCCCCTCGTAGCCAGGTCGAACCGGGTTGGGGTAGATGTGTAATTCCGGGTAGTAGCCGTTGTATCCCGGCGTGGCATCGCCTCTAAACCCGATCAATCCCGCATCGGTGGCAATCAACACTTCACCGGTCGTAGGATCTGTAGCTATGCTTAGAATAGTATTGCTCAACAGCGGGCTGTTTTCCGCGGTGAACTGATGAATGGTTCTTAACCCGTCCGGGCTGACCAAGAAGAGGCCTGCACCTCGAGTACCGAGCCACTTTTGATTGCCGCCGTCCACATGAATGGCGCTCACTGGATTTTCGCCAAGCAATTTCTGAACGACCCCTTCCTCTTCAAAAAGAATAGGTCGTGCATCCCTGTTGCCTGTGCCGTCAAATACATTTTCTGGGCTGTATAAAACCACCAATCCTTCATCGGTACCTATCCAAAGCTCGCCGTCGTTATCAAAGGCCATGCTCAGTACCTTATCTGAAGGAAGGTTCCCGTTCCCAACCCCTGAGCTCACCTGACGCTTAATGCCGACACCTCCGCTTTCCGAATAGCCGTACAAGCCGTTCGTCCTGCTCTGGATAAAAACCATACCGTCTTTGGCTATAACGTCTTTTAAGGCCACGGCATCTGCCCCAGGACTCAACGAATAGGCACTAAAGTTGCCCTCTTCGTCTATGCTGTAAAGCGGCGTGCTCACTAAGGACTGTACGCCCCAAAGGGTGCCGTTTTCGTCGAAGGTAATGCCGCCGGTGCGAAGGTCGCTAGCATTACCACCAACCCCTTTTAATACACCACCGGTATTTGTGGTGCCATAGAAGGCGACGGTATCGGCGAAAGATGGGTCGCTCATTCCCTCGAGTTTGATAAGTCCCTTGCCCCAAGAGCTTAGGTAAAGTTCACTGGCCCCAGTGGCTGATATCTTGAATGCTGCATCCACAATGTCTGTGGCGCTGTAGAGTTTTTCAAAGCCGAAATTGGTCCAATCTTGACCCGAATACACACTGGCACCATCGGCAACGAAGGTTTTTGTCCAGAGGTCGGTGAGTGCACCTGGAGCGAGGATGACGCCGCCAAAGCTCTCGGGACCTCCTGGTTCAGTGGAGGTCGAGTAGGTGAAGTTTCTACCCTGCCCGTAGCCAATGACCTTGTACGAACGATCGCTGTAGGGCGAAGGCGGTAAGAACCTTTTCACCTTACTACCATCCCGTACGCGGATGAGCCCGGTTTTAAAGTTTCCGATGTAGATAGAGCCGTCGGCTTTGTGTTGCACGGCAGCGATGGGGCGTAATACAC
>JACESW010000053.1 GCA_013911625.1 Cryomorphaceae bacterium
CATTTATCCAATTTCGGGTCACCGGAGCTGCCCTACTTTTTTGGCTACTCACCCCGCTTTCTGGCGGCCATAGCTTCTTCAAGATTCCCGTTAATGACCGACTACGCTTGGCCATCTGTGCTGTCTTCGGAGTGACCACTAACATGCTTTTCTTTTTTGAAGGACTTAAAATCACCACCCCAGTAAATGCCTCCATCATGATGGTAAGCGGACCTATTATGGTGCTTATCGCTGGAGCTATTCTGGTCAAAGAGCGTATCACACCACCGAAAATTATTGGGATTTTCCTAGGCGCCTTGGGTGCTTTCTGGCTCATCTATTCCGGTGCCAATTTCCAACTGAACGGACTCTTCTCCTCCGAAGTCGCCAAAGGCAATCTCTTCGTGCTCATCAATGCCAGCAGCTATGCTATCTATCTCGTTTTGGTGAAACCACTCATGGCGAAATACAACGCACTGTTCATCATTCGCTGGGTATTCACCTTCGGGGTGTTCTTCGTCCTTCCATTTGGCGGGCCCCAATTCCAAGAAATTCAATGGTCGCTATGGGACGCGAACATTATCGGCGCAGTCATCTTCGTCGTAGTAGGTACTACCTTTTTGACTTACTTGGGAAATATCATTGCGCTCAAGACGTTGCACCCAGCAACGGTAGGTGCTTACATATACCTGCAGCCCCTTCTGGCGAGTTTATTGAGCCTCATCTACGGAGGAGAGCAGTGGAGCATTCACATGCTCTTTGGCGGTTTGGCCATCTTCGCCGGCGTGTATTTCGTGAGTTTTTACGGACGAACGTTCAAGTCATAGACTCCCTGCCCGGCATTTGCTACCTTTGAGCAAAATTCAGCGATCCATGATTCAAAGCATGACCGGCTTCGGTAAAGCCATCGGACAAACTTCAGGGAAGAAAATCACCGTAGAGATTCGCAGCCTTAATAGCAAAGGGCTTGACCTCAATGCACGCATCGCACCAATCTTCCGCGAAAAGGAATTGGACATCCGTAAAATGGTCGGTACCGCAGTGAAGCGAGGTAAAGTAGACATCAACATTTACGCTGAAGTAACAGGTATCGAAAGTGCTGCGAGTATCAATATGGAGCTCGCTAAAGCTTACCTCGCGCAGCTCGAGGTGCTCGGACGTGAAACAGACTCCTCAGGTGATTTAATTGCCACGGTGATGCGTATGCCGGATGTGATGGGCAGTTCAAAATCTGAGCTCAGCAAAGAAGAGTGGGCCTACTTACAAGAACTTATAGGTGAGGCGTTGGAAAAGCTAGAAGGCTTCCGTGCGCAAGAAGGCGATAGCATCGCTAAAGATTACGAAGAACGCCTTGTGGCCATCGAGGAAAGTATGGCAGGTATTGCACCACACGAAGAAGCACGATTGGCTGCTGTTCGCGAGCGATTGATGAAAGGTCTAGAAGGCGTTGAAGTCGATTCAAACCGCTACGAGCAAGAAGTCATCTTCTACATTGAAAAGCTGGATATCAACGAAGAGAAAGTACGCCTTGCGAACCACTTGAAGTACTTCCGTGAGACAATGCAGGAAGCAAATAGCGGAAAGAAATTAGGCTTTATCGCGCAGGAAATGGGTCGCGAAATCAACACTCTTGGCTCCAAGAGCAACTATGCTCCTATGCAACAGCACGTCGTCCAGATGAAAGACGAGTTGGAAAAAATCAAGGAGCAGGTGGGCAACACACTTTAACTTCTCGGGCTCGTGACCTGGCTCACGACCAAATATGTTCGGACACGGTATCTTAGAGCCAACAAACGAACTCAAAATATTATGCGTCCATCAAGCCTACTTAGTCTTGCTGCATCAGCTCTACTTTTATTCTCGTGTAATTTGACACCTGAGGATGCCACACCAATCAAAGTGACCATTCTACAGACAGCCGATATCCACGGACAGGTATACCCACACTCGGAATTGTTCTATGACAATGACGAAATCAGTTACAAAACCCTTGGCGGTCTCGCCAACATGAAAACCTTGTTCGACCAAGAGCGTGAGGCCAATCCAAACACCATCATCCTAGACGGTGGGGACCTCATCCAAGGAAGTGCCGTGGCAGCACTTTCAGAAGGTGCCGCCTTCAGCTCTATCATAAAAGCAATGAATTACGACTTCCTCATTCCAGGAAACTGGGAAGTGGTGTACGGTAAGGAGCAAATGATGAAAGTCATGCAAGGCTACGAGACTCCTGTGATTACCGCTAACATGTACCACGAAGATGGCAAGGACCCAATCTTCCCGCAATATTACATCCAAGATGTAGGCAACACGCGTTTAGGTTTCCTTTCCTACAACGATCCAGAAGTGCCTATTCGTCAGAACCCAAGCTTTTCAGTAGGCCTTGATTTTGACCCTATTCTAGAAAATCTTGAAGCCCTAGTGACCGAAATGAAGGACGAGAAAGGGGTAGATATCCTCTTCCTAGTCACGCACATTGGTATCTCAAAGCAATACGATCTCGCGAACAATCCTGCCTTGAGTAGAATAGACTATGTATTGGGGAACGACACCCACGAGCGTATTCGTAAACCGCTTCAAGCCGGTCATGCTCGTGTGACAGAACCAGGAGCCTTTGCTTCATTCGTAGGTAAAATGGTTTTGGAAGTGCAAAATGGCGAGTTGCTCAGTGAGGAGTATGAACTTATGGAAGTAGACCCATCGAAGTACGAAGCCGATGCAGAAGTAGCTGCCGTCATTGAAGAAGCTGTAGCACCGTACAAAGAAGAAATCGACCAAGTATTGGGCTATACCCAAACACCTTTGTACCGCTATTTTGTCGTAGAGAACCCAATGGACAACTTCATCACGGATGCTTCTATGTGGAAGAACGATGTAGACATCGCGTTGAGTAACGGGTTCCGCTTTAGCCCACCTATCGTTCCTGGCGAAAATGGTGTCGCACCTATCACGCGCGGTGACCTATGGAAAATGCTGCCGGTGAATGAGAAAGTTAAGATTGGTAAGGCCAGTGGACAGCAAATCAAAGATTGGCTGGAAAAGGAATTGCACAATGTATTTGCAGAGAACCCACAAGAGCGCTTCGGCGGCTGGGTCGTTCGATTCTCCGGAATGGAACTCAAGTTCAATGCTAATGCACCAAAAGGCGAGCGCGTGAGCTCTATTGTTATTAAAGGTGAGCCGATGGAATTAGACAAGCTGTATAAAATGTCAGCATGTCGCCGCGAAGGAGAGCCAATCAGCACGCTTTGTCGCATGAAAGGCACTGTTGAAACGGTGGTTATGGATTACACCATCCATGACCTTATCGAAGAATACCTTGCCGTACACGACACCATTGCTCCTGTTCGTGATGGACGTGCCGTGTCTTTAGATTTGGGCGATAACGTACTGTCGCAGTTACCTGGAACCGATTACCACTTCCACTAAAAAAATTAAGATGAAAAAATTACTATTTGCCGTAGCCTTAACCTTTGGTTTGTTTGCACCACAAGCACTTTCTGCGCAGTCAGAAGGAACACAAAATTACTTCGTACTGAACCGCAACCTTCAGCAACTCAAGGCCATTTCATTGGCCGCGGGTGACCTCGCTGAAATAAACGGTGAGCACTTCGGTGAGTTCAATGTAGTGATCTGTGGCAAAGCTGTTAAAGATCTAGTGAATCCTGAAATCATGGACCCAATCATCAAACGTGCCGAAGAAAATGGAGTACAGCTAGTGGCTTGTGGCTTCTCTTTGAAAAAGTTTGGTGTAGATATGGCGGCCATCCCTTCACAGATAATCAAAGTAGACAACGGAATCCTTTACGGGTTTACCCTTCAGAAAAAAGGCTATTACAGTATTACGCTTTAACCTAAAGCGCCAATTTGAACCGCTCAAAAGGCCCTTGCTACACTCGTAGTAAGGGTTTTTTTGATTAGCGAAGTAAGTGGATAGTCGCCGTGGAAGTAATAGGCGATGGCGCATACGGATTCGCTACTTCGACAGTAAGGAAATAAACGCCGGGAGCCACTGGACGTCCTTCAAATCTACCGTCCCAATATTCGCCAAGAGCAGAACTCTCAAACACCTTGGTTCCCCAACGGCTGTATATCGTTGTCTTTATTCGATCCGTACTCGTCGTTTGTAACACTAGCTCGTCATTTATCCCATCACTGTTGGGCGTAAAGACGTTGGGTATTTCGACGGTAGGGAAAAAGGCGATTTGCTGGCAAATGGAGTCGACACATCCCTCAAAAGTGTAAAGGTATGCACATACCGTCTGCGGTTCTGGATCAAGGACGACAGGACTCCAGCCTGATACAAGTTGATTGCCTGTAATCATTCCATCGTTCCAACTCTGGGTGCCCGCAGAAATGAAAATGGAATCTAGCCCTAGAGAAGGAACCGCTTCAAAGTGTGCGCCTAATCCTATGATCTCCTTTGAATTCAAGACTTGAACTGCTCCGGAAAATACACTGCCGTCGTTGGCGATGACCAAAGAGTCTAGCTTGCGGGTATGTCCCACACGGATTGAAGGCAAAGCCACGCTATCTGTGCACCCTTCGTTGGAGGTGGTCAATAGGTAACCAAAGTAATCGCCAGAATCGGACAAGCAGTGCGAAAAGGTTGAAGATGAGTCTTCCGTGCCGTCGCTGAGTACCCATTGGTAGTTCAATAGTCCGGATGTGTCAAGCGCGTTTTCTAACTCAAAACAGACACTATCACATCCGAAAATGGTCGTAGAATCTAAGAGGATCTGAGCTTCACTTTTTGGAGAAATCCATACCGTATCATAAGCCTCACATTCGTATGTAAAGGAGATATCGTCTATCCCAAAGTCGTTTCCTGAACCTGGACCAGCCAATGTGATGAGGTTCAAAATAGCGGTTCCTGAAGCTGGCGCAGTAAAGGTTCTTGTGGTCTGTTGCCAAGTGCCTGTAGAGGTAGGCGTCGAGGCTGCTCCGCCAACATTTGTACCCGATAATTTCAATTGCAGTTGCCCTGCCGGTGAAACAAAAGAAAGCGTCCACCATCGCATGGTCACCTGTGCCCCTGGAGGGAATGTTTTGGTTTGACGCCACAGAATTTTATTGGTTCCTGTGGCACCATTGACTAGCATGTAGTTTCCAGTACCCGTGGTGTGGTCACCCCAAGAGCCAAAGTTGGGGTGTACTGAATTTGGATTAGGGCCTACTGCATACGTCCCAGCATTCCAAATAGATGTTGCGTTGTAGGTATAATTGGTCAAAAAACCAGAGTTTCCGGAGGAGAAATTCCCATTAGTCGCCATTTGAGTCACTTGACTACTACCTTGGACGACAACATATTCAGCAGTATCGGTCAAAATAATATATGGTGAGGCGCAGGTATCGCAGTTTAGTGTTGCATCGTGAGACCATTGGTAGGAATTGGACCCAGAAGCAGAAAGAAAGATGGTGTCTCCGACGCAGGCTTCCAAGGAATCTGACGCCAAGGCTAAGGAGCATTGTGCGCTCAAAGGACCGGCGATGCAAAGGCCAAACAATGCGAGTAGTACTTTCTTAATCACGACAACAATATACCTCTACTTTTAACTAAAGCCAATTCCTTCATCTCCACTACCTTTGTAGTACTAATTCTGTCAATGCAATGAGCGAAAACAACGGAAAACTGGTCATCTTCTCTGCACCCTCAGGCGCAGGAAAATCAACCTTGGTAAACTATCTGTTGCCGCAATTTCCACAGCTCAGTTTTAGCATTTCAGCGACCTCACGCGCACCTCGAGGCCAAGAAGAACATGGTAAAGACTATTACTTCCTGAGCAGCGAAGAATTTAAAGTGCGTGTTGCTCAAGACGAGCTCTTGGAATGGGAAGAGGTCTATTCCGGTACTTATTACGGGACCCTTCGTACGGAAGTCGAGCGCATTTGGTCTGAAGGAAAAGTAGTTGTTTTTGATATTGATGTAGTGGGCGCATTGAACCTCAAAAAGCAGTTTGGCGATCGTGCTCTTACGCTTTTTGTACAGGCACCCTCTGTAGAGATTTTGGAGCAACGACTCAGAGGCAGAGGCACAGATAGCGAGGAGAAAATACAGCAGCGCGTGGCTAAAGCAACTATTGAGATGGCCCGTGCACCTGAATTCGATAAGGTGGTCGTAAACGATGATCTCAATACCGCTAAGGCAGAGGCACTGGCAATTCTTAAGGACTTTTTAGGAGCGTAATGAAGAAGGTAGGTCTGTTTTTCGGCACCTTCAATCCCATTCATATTGGGCACCTTGCATTGGCCGAGTATTTTCAGAAATACGGCGACCTCGACGAAGTGTGGCTAGTAGTCACTCCACACAATCCTTTTAAGAAGAAAAGCAATTTGTTGCCCGATCGTGAGCGATTGCATTTGGTTCATTTAGCGATAGAGCGTCAAGAAGGGTTACGCGCAAGTGATATCGAATTCAACTTGCCACAGCCAAATTATACCTCGCAAACCCTAACCTACCTGCGAGAGAAATACCCGGAGCATCGCTTTAGTATTATCATGGGTGAAGACAACCTCAAATCTTTCCATAAATGGCGCAACTATGAGAGCATCCTGGAAAATCATGAGATTCTCGTCTATCCACGACACCCGCTTCCTGATGAAGTAGCGACAGAACAACATTGGCAAGAACGATTCCCGAATCTGCGTTTGGTAAATGCGCCAAAAATGGAAATCAGCGCATCGCTCATTCGCCGCAGTTTTGCCGAAGGAAAAGCCCTTCGAAACCTTCTTCCAAAGGCGGTTTTTGATTACATTGAGGGGAGCAACCTGTTCAAGTAATCCATGTCCACATTCATCGCGCAAATCGCGCAAGAGTTGATTTCTTCACCCCTGCCACTGCACCAGCAGATGGTCGTTCTCCCGAACCAACGGGCGGAAATCTTTTTGCGTGAGGCGCTCAAGCCGCATCTGAAAGGACCGACGCTTCTACCGCTATTTACAACCGTAGATGGATTTATCTCAAATGCGGGCGACCTTCTGGTTGTCGAGCCACTCGTTTTACTTATCCAATTGCACCAATGTTACAATGAGGCACGTTACGAAGCCTATCCGGACCGTGAACCCGAATCTTTGGGGAGCTTTCTTTCATGGGGACAAACACTCTTGTCCGATTTCGAAGAGATCGATCGATACAAGCTCAATCCAGCACATGTACTTGGTGATTTGTACAACGTTCAGAAATTAGCGGAATGGGATCTCGAACCGGAAAATGAAACAGCCCTTATGGGACAGTATTCGGATTTCGTTGCATTGCTCCCAAGCACCTACGAACGATTTAAAAATGCCTTGTTGGCGCGTGGCGAAGCGCACAGCGGATTGGCTTCGCGATACCTCAGCGAAAATCTAGAACGCATTGATAACTACCTCAATCGCAATGGGGTTAAAAGGGTCTTGGTCGCAGGTCTAAATGCTTTGAATACGGCAGAATTAACCATCATCGGCCAACTAAAAAACCATTGGAACACCACTGTAATGTGGGACCTTGATCCGCATTATGTCAACATGAAAGAGCACGAAGCTGGACTCTTTCTCCGAGCGCACAAGGACCGTCAAAAAATATTCGGCAACGATGTCCCCACCACGAAAAACCGCTCGAGCGACTTTCTAACAGTCCCGAAAGAAATCACTCCTGTTGGAGCTTCTAAATATTCAGGGCAAGCGAAGACCGTTTCAGCCACCTTGGAGCGCTGGGCCAAAGAAGGCGTTCCCGCTCAAAATATTGCCGTTATTCTTGCTGATGAAACACTTTTAAATCCAGTACTGAGCATCTTGCCCGAATCCTACGATAAGGTCAATATCACCATGGGATACCCCCTAGATCAAACAAAGGTTGCAGCGACTGTAAGACTGTGGATTGGGGCCGTTGAGT
>JACESW010000054.1 GCA_013911625.1 Cryomorphaceae bacterium
GAGTTGGCGCGGATTTGAAGGTGCGCAGCATGCCGCAGAGCAAGGACACGATGCCATTGTGAGCCCTACTTCACACGCCTATTTTGACTATCCGGTGAGTAGTATAGATGTACCGAAGGTCTACGACTTCAACCTATATCCGGAAAAATTGGACCGATTCACCTTCGGTCATCACATCATTGGTGGTGAGTGCAACCTGTGGTCGGAACGCATTCCAGACACAGAAACTCTTGATCGAAGATTCTTGCCCCGAGGCATAGCGATGTCGGAGGTCTTGTGGTCACACCCTGCCGAGCGTGATTATGACGCATTTTGGCAAAGACTCCAGCGTCATTACCCTATGTTGGATGTCCTGGGTTATAGTTACGACGTGGAACAAGTACCGATCGTTATGTCTTCTTCCAACGAGAGCCACAATGGTAAGCTTGAGTTTAGAGCTACAGCAACTCCGGCCTTTCCTAATTTACAACTCGAGCTAAGTGCTCTCACAGGGATACTATCGGATAGTACTGCGACTTTTTCCAGCCTCGGTGTACATTCGATGCAGGCACAGCCTCAGCGGGATGGGCGAAACATGGGACCAGCATTGACCTATGATTTTGCCGTTCACCAAGGGCTCTTAACCCACAGCTGTTTAACCTCGCCCTCTACACCTCCCTATACAGGTACAAACGACATCCCCATGGCCAATGGCGTGTTGGGTTCCACGAATTTTAGAGATGGGAATTGGGTCGGTTATTTTGGTCCGGACCACTTTGGCGGCCACTTTGGGTGGAAAGAGAAGTACATCATAGATTCAGTGAAAATCAATTTCTTACAGAGCAGATTGAGTTGGATTCTCATACCAGAGATGGTCTATGCTGACATTTACGTTGAGAGCGATGTGATCGAAAGATACCAGTGGGATAGAGATGTGAGTATCGACAAAGAAGGCACCTTCATTCATACCATGACCTTGGCTCCGGAAGGTGGATTTCCGCCTACAAATTCTATTAATTTCGAAATCCCGAATACCGAAAAATTGCCTGACAATCATCCTGCTGCAGGACAGCCTGTATGGCATTTTTTGGACGAAGTACAGATCTATGGCCGACCGTATAGAGATTGAGATTGCCTTAGAAGAAGCGAGGCATGCAGAAGGGCTTCATGCCTTAGGTGTGGATCGCATTGAATTGTGCGAGAATTTGGCAGAAGGAGGCCTCACGCCTTCTTTTGGCAGGGCACGTGAGGTGGTCGCTGCTACGCCGCTTCCAGTATATGCCATGCTACGTCCTCGAGCAGGGAATTTCCACTATTCTTCCAGCGAACAACACCAAATATTGCTCGATCTAGAAATGTTATCGAGAACGGGAATTAGAGGCATTGTAGTTGGCGCATTAACGGGGGAAGGCATGTTGGACGAGCGCTTTATGTCTCTGGTCATTAATAAGGCGAAACAGCACAATCTCGGCATCACGTTTCACCGTGCATTTGATGTGTGCAAGGACCCTGAAGCAGTCCTAAACACGTTAGTTCAGTTAGGTGTAGAACGAATATTGACCAGCGGTTTTCAGCCAAAAGTTGATCCGCAGGGGCTCGCAAAGGTCATAAAGTGGGCTTCAGGTCGCATCGAAATTCAAGCGGGCAGCGGTGTACATGCTGAGGTCGTGTCTAGTGTCAAAGAAGTAGGCGTAACTGCTTTTCATTGCACCGCAAGAAAATGGTCAGCTTCGGATGATGATTCTTTCGGTTTTGAAGGCGAATGGAAACGCGACGAAGATAAAATCAAAGCGCTCGTTGCTGCAGCGAGAGCCTAGGGCATAAAAAAACCCACGCCGCAGGCGTGGGTCTCTTCAACGATGTATGCTGTTTTTTATCTCTCCCAGCGTTGTATCTGCTTCAAAGTAAGGTTCACCGGTACCGGAAGTTGAGGAATACTCAAAGTGATTACGGTATCAAATCTGAAGTTGAATTGCTCCTGTGTCAACGTTCTGATATCATATTCGAGGTTGCTAGGCACTAAACTTGCGCCTCCACCTAGTGGATTGTCAAAACCAAGATCAATGCCGTTAAGAACAAGGATGGTGTCGTTTTTAATCGACCAACCCATACTGTCCATTCTAACACCTGCTGAATCTATTGTTAGGCCGCCGTTTTCCATGAAGTTAGCTTCCATGAAAGCAGACGGGCTTACATCACTTGAATCTAAAAAAGGCAATGCTTGAACTTGAAGTTCCTGATTTTCACCAGTCCATAGACCAGTTACCTTAAACTCTGTGCTTTTGTTTTCCCATTTCGTACATGCTACTGCAAGTAAACCAACGGCTGCAATAAGGGCGATTTTTTTCATGAGGTTGTATTAAAGTTCTTCTCGTTATTAACTATTTCTGTGCCAAAAGCCTTGTTGCTTCCGATTTATCTGAGGCCAATTGTTTTTTAAGCTCAACCAAGTTATCAAATTCCTGTATATCACGAAGATGATGGGTCAATTCAAATTTCACATCCGCACCATAGAGCTCAATCTCAATTCCAATGCAGTGTACTTCCAGTTTTCGCTGTGCACTTTTTAGGGTGGGTCGACCTCCTAAATTAGCCATTGCAGGATACTCTTCTCCATTTACATGGAGCAATCCGGCATAGACACCATCAGCAGGCAATAGCTTATGCTCGAAATCACATTCAATATTTGCAGTAGGGAAACCGATTGTTCGACCAATCTGATCGCCTTTCACTACGCTTCCGCTAATGCTGTAGGTAGAACCCAAATAGTTATTGGCCAGTTCAACTTTTCCTTCAGCCAATGCGTTGCGAATTTTCGTACTGCTCACATTGACCTGATCGATATCTAATGCTGCTATTTCCTCAACTTCAAATCCATAGATAGGGCCGAACTCCTTCAAATGTTCGAAGCTTCCTTCTCTATTTCTTCCGAAGTGGTGGTCGTACCCAATCACGAGATGCTTTACCCCAATGGTGTTCACCAAATGCTCTCGGACGAAATCCAAGGATTGGGTTCTAGAAAACTCTTTGGTAAAGGGATGAATGATCAAATGATCTAATCCGGTCTTCTCAAGTAAAGCAATCTTTTCTTTTTGACTGGACAACAATTCCAAGTCAACATCGGGTTGCAAAACCAATCTTGGATGTGGTGAGAATGTCAACAGAACGCTTTCCCCGTTTACTTCACGGGCCTTTGCAACAAGTTGATCAAGAATCTTTCTATGGCCCAGATGCACCCCATCAAAGGTCCCTGTGGTAGCCACTGCACAAGAAAGTGTCTGAAAATTCTCTAAACCGTAAGTTACTTTCAACGTCTGTTGTAATTTGCTCCAAAATTAAGCATTGCAAACCGCATCCCAATGAGAAAGATTTCATCAAGACAAGCCGTTCAAGCCGGATGGATTAGATACAAGAATAAAGCTGGAATGTACACGGCCTTTACACTATTTAGCGTGATCGTTTCTATAATTGTTGCAACTGTTGCAGCGCGTATTGGTGGGATATTCGCCTTCAACACCTTCATTCAAACGACTGTCATTGCAATCTTGGCGGGAATAGTAAGTGGTCTTTTGAACGTTGGATTCGCCCACTTTGCCCGTAAAGATCAAGCAGGTGAAGACGTGGAATTTGGCCATTTTTTAGACGGTTTTAGATTCAATGTTAAATCTGTAATTGTGGTTATGGTAGCTACAGTAATGCTTTCTCAGATTGCTTCGCTGCTTATGCCAGAAGAATTAATGAGGTTTCAATTGACCGAAGAACAGAGCCAGGACTTTGAACTTATGATGATGGCTTTTGAAGACCTAAGCGAAGTTTTGCAGGCGAACATGGGGAGTTTTTACACCTTCGTCGGCTTGCAAATTTTCCTGAGTATTGTATTGATGTTTGCACCATATTTCGCATCTCTTAACGGTAAGGATGGATTAGAATCTCTAGCCGATTCCATTAAGCTCGCCCTTCCGAATTTCTTAAAGATCTTCTTGGCAATATTCTTAGTCACGCTCATTGCGATACCTGTGACTGTTCTAACTATTGGGTTAGGCCTTTTGGTTATTGTGCCGTTTATGCAGTTGGTGGCCTACGACATCTTCGCTCAACTCACTGAAGAGTAAACTCAGTTCGGTTAAAAAACAAAAAATCCCAACCTGCATAGGTTGGGATTTTTGTTGTGCGGATGAAAGGACTCGAACCTTCACGCGATAAAGCACTAGTGCCTAAAACTAGCGTGTCTACCAATTTCACCACATCCGCATCAAAATTGGACGGCAAATATAAGTAGATTCTATAAAATCGGATCGTGTTTTAAATAAATTTCTGCTTGCCGAGGGAAAAGAGTAATTTTGATTTAAACCCAAGGATATGCCTTCATTTTCCCCAGAAGATCTTATTACGAGAGACCGTCACAGAATCTTATTAGGTGCGGTTGGTCCAAGACCTATTGCACTTGTGAGTACAGTCGATGAGTTTGGGACACCTAATCTTAGTCCGTACAGTTTCTTCAACATATTTTCCTCCAATCCGCCAACGCTCATATTTTCACCTGCGAGGCGCGTGAGAGATAATACGACCAAAGACACTTTGCATAATGCGTTGCGTGAGCAGGAAGTCGTTGTAAACGTGGTGAATTACGATTTAGTACAACAAGTGAATTTGAGTTCGGCAGAATACCCTTCTCATGTGGATGAATTTGTCAAGAGTGGATTGACCCCTGTTTCTTCAGAGCTTGTTGCGCCACCGAGAGTAGCTGAAAGTCCTGTAAGTCTTGAATGTATTGTCAAAGATGTAGTGGCTTTGGGTGAAGAAGGAGGCGCAGGTAATCTGGTGATTTGTGAAATCAAGAAGATTCATTGTGCGGCTCATGTTATGTCTGAAGAAGGCGGCTTGGATCAAGAGGCACTGGACCTGGTAGGTCGTATGGGTAAAAACTGGTGGGTAAGAGCCTCCGGTGATGCACTTTTCAGTGTTGGTGCTCCTACAACAGGAATAGGTGTAGACCAGATTCCTATGGTTATACGTAATTCGACTGTTTTAACGGGGAACGATCTTGGGCTCTTGGGAGGGGTGACTGTACTGCCGACCGAAGAAGAAATAGAACAAAAGAAAAATGACTTTGATATCCGGAGATTATTGCAGAATTATGCAGACGGAATCGAACGTCGCGAAGCCTTGCATGAAGTCGCAAGGGAACTGCTTGAAAATGGGCACGTTCACGAGGCTTGGAAAGTATTATTAATAGATAAATCGGCCCGTTAAGAAGGGTAAGAAGATGAACATTGAAGCGAGAATTGAGAAAATAATGGATGAGCAGGTGATTTCTGACCGATTCAGAAAGCGCGAATTCGTAGTACAAACGAAAGAACAGTATCCACAAACCTTGTGTTTTGAATTTACTCAAGATAAAACTTCGGTTCTTGATGCTTACCAAGCTGGACAAGAAGTGAACGTAGAGTTCAACATTCGCGGTCGCGAGTGGACACCTCCGCAAGGTGGAGCGACGCGTTACTACACCACGCTCCAAGCTTGGAGAATGTCTCCTTTACAACAAGCCGCTGCGCCGGCGCCACCATCAGATCTGCCTCCGGCGGGTCAGCCATTTACACCTAGCGGTGACAACAGCGTTCTTGACGACGATCTGCCGTTCTAATTCATCTATACCGTGGGGCGCTCCATTAATCCATTGCACTTTATCGGTCAGGACGGTTGGACCGTTCCGGATCCCGATACAGCTGCAAATAGCGAAGGGCTTATCGCTCTTTCGTGGGATTTAGCGCCAGAGCTATACGACAAGTGTTATCACAAAGGCATCTTCCCTTGGTTTGAGCAGGAGGGTGTGGTTTTCTGGTTTTCTCCAGAGGTGCGCTCAATTACGCCTACTGCTGAAGTGAAGGTGTCAAAGAGTATGCGTCCTTATTTGAATAAAAAGCAATGGCGTTTTTCAGTCAATACCGTTTTTGAAAAGGTTATTGAGAAATGCAGCGAAGTTCCTCGCCCGGGTCAAGCGGGTACGTGGATTAGCGAGAAATTTCAAACGAATTTCTTGCACATGCATCAACTAGGTATGGCGCACAGTTTTGAAGTTTGGGAAGGCGATGAACTCATTGGAGGAACCTTTGGCGTGATGACCGGTGGTGTATTTGTTGGGGAGAGTATGTTTCATACCCGCACCAATGCAAGCAAGTTTGCCTACATTGGAATGTGTCAGCACTTGAGCCGCAACGGAGTGGAATTTGTGGACAATCAATTGCCTACTGAACACTTAGACAGCCTAGGTGCATGGAACATTGAACGTGAAGAATTCTTGGAGCTGCTGCACCTTCATTCTGAAAGCAGAGAACGCGTCATTCTCGAAGCACTGCCTAAAACTACCCTACCTCTTTAGGGCACCTGAAAGGGTGTTCAAGCTAAGCACACTTAGTGCTATGAGAACCCCAGGGATAAGGCTGAGGTAACCCTTGCCGGTGATGATGTATGGGTAATAATCCCGGATCATGCTGCCCCAAGAAGGCAGCGGTGGCTGCGCGCCAATCCCCAAGAAACTAAGTCCACTTTCAATCAGAAGGGCACTGGCAAAATTAGTTGCACAGATGACCAGGAGGGGTGCGATGGTATTCGGTAGGATCTCTTTAAACAAGATGTGGGAGGTGCTGAAGCCAAGTACCTTGGCGGCCTCGACATATTCTTGGTTTTTCTCCACTAAGAATTGGCCACGAATCACACGGGCAACCTCTACCCACATGGTAAGTCCTACAGCGATGAATACTTGAAACAGTCCCTTGCCCAAAACAAAGGTGAGCGCAATGACGAGCAGGAGGGTAGGTATGGACCAAAGGACATTCATCAGCCAGCTCAGCACTGCGTCTATTCTCCCTCCAAAATAGCCTGAAACTGCTCCAACGGGGATACCAATAACAAGGCTAACCAGAACAGCGATGAAACCCACACTTAAGGATATTCGACTGCCCAAAACGACTCTCGAAAAGTGATCACGGCCAAATTTATCGGTACCAAAAAGGTGGAATCCGTTCACCGTTTTGCTCCCGGGTGAGAGTAAGGTGTGCTTCAAATCCATGGTATTGGCGTGAGGCGTATGATCGAGGACCACAAAGTCCGCGAGTAGCGCAGCCAGAATCAAAGCTACAAGCCATCCGAGCGCTAGTTTTTGGACTATGGAAAAGGTGCGTATCACAAGAGCTAATCTAGCTCAAAAAAAGGACTACTTCAGTGTAGCGATAATCTCAACACCTTCTCTAAGCACAGCATCCTTGGCCAGGTTTCGGTACCATTTGGTGTAGATGTCCTTTTGAACGCTGTCTGTTTCAAACATTACTAAATGATCAGGCAGCGGAACTACGCCGGTACTATCCTTTAGTTTGTAAAGATTTTTGAATCGTTCACCCTCCTTTTTAATGGAATCTTGGAAGCTCACGTAAGCCGCGTAATCCAACGGTATGAAGGTGTTTTCCTCACCAGATTTAATCCATTTGGCATACTCAGCCGATTTTATAAAGACTGAATCGGCTTCTACACGTTTCATGGAGGCTTTCTGCGCCTTCTTAAAAGACTTCGACCACCCTTCTTCTTCAGTATAATGTGCTTTCGCAACGTAATCAACAGGAAGTGCATTATCGTATTC
>JACESW010000055.1 GCA_013911625.1 Cryomorphaceae bacterium
CCGTCAATCTTTGGCGCACAACCGTTACGCACAGATTGGTGAAGGTGATTTCAACACTCCTTGGAATAACTCTTACGCTGGTGGTCTTTACGATCTTAAATTGATCATGGACAAAGCAGCGGAAGCAAATGCTCCTGCGTACGAAGGTGTTGCTCAGATCATGACGGCAATGTACTTGGGTATTCTAACGGATCACTTCGGTGACATCCCTTACTCTGATGCATTGCAAGGTGCTGATAAATTGAAAGCTGATTACGACAGCCAACAAGATATCTACGCTACAATCTTCTCTTTATTGGCAGACGGTAAAGCGAACTTATTGGAGCCTTCTGATGTAATGCCAGGTGGCGACGATTTGATCCACGGTGGTGATTTGGCAGCTTGGGCTGCAACTGCTGACGGTCTACGTGCTCGTCACTTGAATCACTTGAGCAAAACTTCTCAGTACAATGCTGCTGATGTAGTTTCTGCTTGTGATGACGCAATCAACGGTGGTGTATACTGTACAATCGCCTTCGAAGCTGCATTGAACCAGAACCCTTGGTACCAGTTTACTGTTATCGATCGTGCTGGTTACATCAGCCAGTTCGGTACTATGTACGATATGATGGAGGCATCTTCTGATCCACGTCTAACGTTGTACCGTTCTGCAGATAGCTTGACTATGCCAGTATTGGGTGGTGCTACTTCACCACTACCGATCGTAACTCCATTCGAGATTATGTTCGTTAAGGCTGAAGCTCAGTTGGCAGGTGGTGACGCTACTAGCGCACGTGCTACACTAGAAGCAGCCATCGAGTCAAACATGACTTGGTTGGGTGTTGATGCAGCGGATATCGCAACGTACGTTGGTGCATTGTCAACTACTACTGACCTAGAGTTGATCATGAACGAGAAGTACGTAGCTATGTTCTCAACTGGTGAGTCTTGGACTGACTGGAGAAGAACTGGTTTCCCTGCATTAAGTGCTCCTGACGGTGCAAACCTTAGCGGTATGCCACGTAGAATGCCTTACCCAGAAGGTGAGTACTTGTACAACGCAGATAACGTACCATTCCCAATTACATCTTCACCAGATGTTAAGTTTGGGGTAGACGCTTCAACACGTCTATGGTGGGATATGTAATCACTTAGATTATTGATAAAGGCCGCCGCTCCCATCGGGAGCGGCGGTTTTTTTTGCCCTAAATTTGGCTCTATGGATAAGGCCATAGATCACTTGCAAAAAACCATAGGCGAACGCGCTATTCTGAAGAAAGAATTGGATGCGTTATTTGATACTCATGATAGTATTGAAAGGCATTGGTTTGAGTATGATGAAAGTGAACAGGTGTATTATCTGACGCCAGAAATATTGGCCCATAAAGCCAAGCCTAAGGAGGACTTTGAAGCTTTGGGATTAGGCGAATTAGAAGAACGAATAGTAGATGTCTTAGAACAGGGTAAAAGCGTGAAATGGGGCAAACTAGCCCTCGCTATGTGGCTGTTCTTCCTGTTCATTGTAGTGTACACAATCATCGAAACTATTGCATAAAAAAACCACCCCGTAAAGAGGTGGTTTTCGATTTATTAGGTGAGTGATGCTTACTTCGCGCGCTCCTTGTAAGAGCCGTCTGCGGTGTTAATCACAATTTCCTCGTCTGTTTTAATAAACAAAGGCACCTGAACTTCAGCACCTCCTTCAACAGTTACTGTTTTCATAGCGTTTGTTGAAGTGTTTCCTTTAACAGCAGGTTCTGCGTAAGTCACTTTCAAGTTCACTGTTCGTGGCAGCTCTACCGCCATTGCTCTGTTTTCTGTAGCATGGAACAATACAAGACACATCATGCCGTCAACCAAGAAATCAGGAGCATTAATCAGCTCTTTAGCAAAGGTCAATTGCTCGTAGTTGTCCGTGTTCATGAAGTGATAGTCGGTACCGTCGTTGTACAAGAATTGGTATTGACGCGTCTCCACATCGATAGTTTCAATCTTCGAACCCGCAGGGAAAGTATTGTCTAATACACGACCAGTCTCGAGGTTTTTAATTTTCGTGCGCACGAATGCAGCGCCCTTTCCTGGTTTTACGTGTAGGAATTCAATGACCTGGAACGGCTGACCGTTAAAGTTGATGCACATTCCGTTTTTGATATCTGAAGTACTTGCCATAATCGAGTTGTTTGTTGCCCAAATATACTGCAAATGCAGAGGGCGATTTCATGGGTTAATAATGCTTTTCAAGGAGTAGTTCACCGCTGCAGAAGTCATATTCGTGTGCGACGTAGTTGCTGGCAACGATAATGGTCTTTTCTGTGGCCAATTCTTGAATCATTCTCCTATATAATTCAACACCTTCCTTGTCTAAGTTGCTTGTTGGTTCATCCAATAGAAGTACAGGCCTTGGGCTTGCGATAGCCAATAGCAGACGAACGCGTTGCTTCATACCGGAGCTGTAGGTCTTAATTCGCTTGTTTAAATGTGGCGCGAGCCCCGCGTCATTTATCCATTGGTCAAGATTTACCCCTTGGGTGAATCCACACATCTTTCGGTGGAAAGCTATAGTTTCCTTGAGACTGAACATAGGGTTTAAGGCCACATAAGGCGCGGCGATTGCACAAATGCTCCCTGCCTCCGCTGATGGGGTATTCTTCCCTTCAAAGTTGTATTGAGGTGGGTTTTCTGTAGCCTCCTGTGCTCCTGATAATATCTTAATTAACGTAGATTTCCCTGAGCCGTTTGAACCCAGAATGACCGTTTTGGAGCCCGTTTCAAAACCGTAGGTAACTCCTTGTAAGATGTGCTGAGTGCCAAAGGTCTTTTGAAGATTTCCAAGGGTTATCATCTGGCTACTTTCTAATTAACCCTCTGTCACTAGCGTCGATGAATGCGATGATTTCTTTAGCCACGGTACTTTGACCGTATTCGGCTTTCACTACTTCTAGAGCTTGGCTAATGTTTTTACCGCTTTGATAGAGGATGCGGTAGATATCTTGTATCTCTCTGATTGCGTCGTTGTGGAAGCTGCGTCTACGTAAACCGACACTATTTACTCCGGCGTAGGTCAATGGATCACCCGCTGCTGTAATGAATGGAGGTACGTCTTTTCGAACCATGGCGCCTCCGCCAACCATAACGTGATTGCCAATCTTTACAAACTGGTGTACGGCGCTCAATCCAGAGATAATTGCCCAATCGCCTACTTCAACATGACCTGCAAGGGCAACAGAGTTTACTAGGATGACATGATTTCCAATGATACAATCGTGTGCAATGTGCACATAGGCCATAATCAAACAGTCCTCTCCTAGAGTGGTTTTGCCGTACGCCTTAGTACCGCGGTTGATGGTTACACATTCTCTGATGGTTGTTCCATTACCGATTTCAACGGTGGTTTTTTCACCCTCGAATTTTAAATCTTGAGGTACAGCTGAAATGACTGATCCTGGAAAAATGCGGCAGTTTGATCCAATACGAGCACCATCCATGATGGTAACATTAGGACCAATCCAAGTACCTTCTCCAATCTCAACATCCGCCGCTATGGAGGTAAAGGGACCAATCTTTACTTGGTCGCCAATTTTAGCAGATGGATGTACGTCGGAGAGTTTATGAATCATTATTTGGTAATCTGCGCCATCAACTCGGCCTCACTTACTAGTATGTCGCCTACAAACGCTCGACCGAGCATGTGAACGATTCCTCTGCGTATTGGAGTAATGAGTTTGAGGTCAAAAATCAATGTGTCGCCCGGAACGACCTTCTTCTTGAATTTCACATTGTCAATCTTCATGAAGAATGTTAGGTAGTTCTCGGGATCCGGTACTGAGCTAAGTGCAAGAATTCCGCCACATTGTGCCATTGCCTCAACTTGCAGTACACCCGGCATAACCGGTGAGCCTGGGAAATGCCCAACGAAGAACGGTTCATTCATAGTGACTGACTTTACGCCTACTACACGGTCTTCAGTCAGTTCCATGATCTTATCGACCAAAAGGAACGGTGATCGGTGTGGGATCAACGCCATAATATCCTCAACCGTTTTAACAGGTGGGATATTAGGGTCATATTTTGGTGGTCTTGGCTTACTTTCTTCCTTGCGGATTTTCGCAGCAAGAGCTTTTGTAAACTCTGCATTTACGCCGTGTCCAGGTTTTGTTGCAATCAAGCGTGCCTTGAGCGGACGACCCAATAGAGCAATGTCTCCAATAACATCAAGCAATTTGTGCCTTGCTGCTTCGTTTGAGAAGCGCAATTCAATATTGTTAAGGGTACCTCTGTTGGTCACCTGAACATCTTCTTTCTCAAAAGCCGCCTTCAGTTTATCTAAGGTTGCAGGAGCAATTTCTTGGTCGACATACACAATGGCATTGTTCAAATCTCCGCCTTTGATCAATCCTTGATCGAGCAATGGTTCAAGTTCTCGCAGGAAACTGAACGTGCGTGCACTGGCAATGTCCTCACGGAAGTTGGTCATGTGATCGAGGTGCGCATGTTGTGGCCCCAATACAGAAGTGCCGTAGTCAATGAGTGCACTAACCTCAAACGAATCACTCGGTAGTGCCATAATTTCTGAACCGTCGTCGTCCTTGAAGGTGAACGGTTCCTCTAAAACGTAGTAGTTCTTTTCTTCACTTTGTTCTTCCATGCCTGCCTCAGTGATGAGGTCAACCAATGGTGCTGCAGAACCGTCCAAAATTGGAATCTCACTTCCGTTCAGCTCTACACGCAGGTTATCTACACCGAGGGCGTACAGGGAAGCCATTAGGTGCTCCACCGTTCCGACAGATGCATCACCTTTCTGAAGAATGGTCTGGCGATTGGTGCGATTGATGTGTTTGGCGAGAGCTGGGATTTCCACGTTGTCTAGATCAGTACGTACAAACACAATGCCTGTGTTCGCATCACTCGGGACTAGATTGACTTTTACGGATTCACCGGTATGAAGGGCATTTCCTTCAAAAGAAACAGTTTTTTTGAGTGTCTGTTGCAGCATATCTAAAGGCCTTGTTTTTTGAAGGCCGCGAATGATTTCAAAAAGTGTCTACGGTCAAGGGCTGGCGAGCCAAAGATAATCTTATTGTCCGGAACATCGTTCATTACACCGCTCTGGGCATAAATGGTCACATTATTACCAATTTTAAGGTGTCCAATGATGCCGACTTGGCCGCCAAATTTACAATCGTCTCCGATGGATGTAGAGCCGGCAACCCCTGTCTGCGCTGCCATTACAGTGTTTTTGCCAATGGTGACGCCATGGGCGATCATACACTGATTATCTATTTTAGTGCCTTGCCCAATACGGGTGTCACTAATAGCCCCCCTATCCACCGTAGTGTTGGCTCCAATGAACACATCGTCTTCTAAAATGACTTTTCCGAGCTGTGGTATGGCATGATACACCCCTTTTTTATCGGGTGCAAATCCGAATCCTTGGGAGCCAATCACCGCTCCTGCCTCGACTACTACGCGGTTGCCTAGACGCGCCGCGGAAAGAATTTTAGCCCCGGCACCTATGCGACAATTATCACCGATGACGGCCCCGGAGGCGATAACGGCCCCCGCTTCAATAATGCAATCACTTCCAATAACAGCATCGTCAGCGATAAGCGCTTTTGCTCTTTGGTCTTTCGCACCTCCTAATTCTCGTTCTAGACCGACCAAATACATGGTGAAGGTCATGTAGGGGTCTTCACATTCGACAAGCACCACATTGGTTTCTACCACGCTGCCTTTTTTGACCAATATGGCTGATGCGCTCGAAGTCTGAGCCTGTGCTTCATATTTTAGGTTGGATAAGAAGCTGAGGTCTCCCGCAGAGGCTTGCTCAAGTGTTGCCACGCCACTAATCTCAAGTGATTGTTGACCGGCTGGACAAGGAATATTCAATCCTTCGCATATAGATCCTAGAGTTTTTGGTGTGTGCTTCATAGTAGGTGTCTCAATTCTCTAGGGAAACAAATAAAATGCCGCTCCACTGGTTCGCTAAGTGCATTAATGGTCATTTGATCCGCGGCTGTACTGATGTCGCTAGTGTGACCGTCTTTATACAGCAGGTTAATGTGTCCTTTCTTGTTGTTGTATGCGTGATTCTTCACCTTATCGACAATAAGCATGTAGCGCTCTTCCCCGTGGGTGAAACCATATTGATTTCTAATTCCCGCTGCCATTTTTTCGGCCAATTCTTCTTCGAAGGGTGTCTCTTGAAGTCGAATTTTCAGTAGGTTTCTGTTGATGATCCTGCCGCTGAGGTCGCTAAGGATGAGATCACTGTGGTTTGCCCAATCCTTGATGCCACTCATGACATCGAAGTCATCGAGTTCGAGGAACTTCTTCAGGATTGCTGGATTTTCTTCAAAGTCATTCCACGTGTAGTCTGCGTGCAGAAAATGCTTTAATGCCTGGGTACCGGTAAGCTCCACACCTTGTGTGGCTAGGTACTTCGCCCGCTTCAAAATGTTGACTAGCATAAATTCAGCACTGAGAACGGTTTTGTGCATATAGACTTGCCAATACATCAGGCGGCGCGCAACCAGGAATTTTTCGATGCTGTAGATGCCCTTAGAATCGACCACGAGCTGATCGTCCTTTACATTCAGCATGGTCAGTAGACGTTCAGAGTTTACGCTGCCCTCGGTAACACCCGAGTAAAAGGAGTCGCGGCGGAGGTAATCTAAACGATCCATATCCAGCTGAGATGAAATCAGTTGGTGTAGGAAGGCCTTTGGATGGTTGTTCGTAAAGATATCAATGGCCAAGGTGAGCGCACCGTCAAACTCTTGGTTGAGCTCCTCCATGATTTTCAAGCTCAGTGCTTCGTGGCTTACTCCTGGGATTAAGGTGTGCTCAAGAGCGTGTGAGAAAGGTCCGTGACCTACATCGTGCAACAGAATAGCAATGAGTACACCGCGTTCTTCTTCGGGTGTGATTTCATGTCCTTTTTGACGCAGAGTATAGATAGCACGGCCCATGAGGTGCATGGCGCCGATGGCATGGTGAAATCTTGTGTGGTACGCACCAGGGTACACGAGGTACGTAAGTCCTAATTGACTAATGCGACGCAGACGTTGAAAATAGGGGTGGTCAATCAGCTCATAAATAAGCGGATCTTTGACAGTAATAAACCCGTAAATAGGGTCGTTAATGATTTTGTTCTTTGTGCTCAATGTCAATAGTTTTACCTGTAACGTAAAAATAGTACAGGTCTTGAGGCGAGCAGGGGTGTACACGCATTACTTTTAACAAGAATAAAACGACCAATTATGCCGAATATTTTATGGGTAGACGACGAAATTCATATGCTTAAAGGACATTTATTGTTCTTGGAGGGCAAAGGCTATTCGTTTGAGACCTGTAATAACGGAATTGATGCTCTTGAGGAGTTTGAACGCCAACCTTTCGATGCCGTATTCCTGGATGAGAATATGCCAGGTTTGACAGGGCTTGAGGTGCTTGAGCGTATGAAATCAATACGTCCCGAGGTGCCGGTGGTGATGATCACTAAAAGCGAGGAGGAGAGCATCATGGAGATGGCCATTGGTTCTAAGATTGCGGACTATTTAATCAAAC
>JACESW010000056.1 GCA_013911625.1 Cryomorphaceae bacterium
CCAACTGCCTATTTTCTCTGCCATCCTAAGCTATTTGCAGCGCAACCCGCGCAAGGTTCAAGTGAAACAAAAGGGAGAGAAACTCACCTTTGTCGCACAGAATATTATCGAGTTACAAGACGTTCATCAGATGCTGAGCAGCATCGTCGAATTGGAAAAACCTGTAGAAGCATAATGAAGGTTCAAGACTTTATTGATTCAAGATTGGCGGAATTGGCCAATTATAAAAAGCAATTTGAAACTGCCTTTTACTTCCTTGAAGAAGACGAGTTGTTTTTCATTCCCGAGGGCGAAAAGTGGTCCGCCATTGAGTGCATTGAACACATCAACAACGTGAATGAAGGCTATTTACCACAATTGACCAAGGTCTGTCAGGCCGAAGAAGCGAGTCAAACGGAAGAACTTACCCTGACTTGGTTTCAGAAAAAAGCGCGCGGATGGATGTCTCCACTCAGCAAGCCTGAGGCACGAAAAATTCCTGCGCCTAAAAAACTGCAACCACGACGGATTCAAAATCCAGAACTAAAGCTCAGTGCTCAGAAGGTAATGGAGAACTTCATTTCTGACCTAAGTCAGATTGAGAAGATCTTGCGCATCATTCCGCACAGCCCAGAGCTTAGAAACACCAAGGTGATGAGCGCCGCTCCTCCAATCAAAGTCAAAACCTTGACCGGATTAGAAATGATGGTGCCGCATATCGGTCGTCATTTGGAACAAGCCGAGCGTATTTTGAATGGCGGACGATTGGCTAAAGAAGCACAGGTCGAGAATCCTGACCTGATTTTTCCATCGCGAGAAACAGAGAAAGAGTAAGGCTTAATTCAGCTCGAAAGACAGGATAAAAAACAGCATAAAAAAACCCCCGCGGCCGTCGGCCGCGGGGGTTTTTAAGTTGAATTATTTTCCGACGACTACATTACCTTAATCCAAAGCTTGCCGTTGTACTGACCATTAAAGCCTGTGTTGCGCGCTTGGTTAGCAGCATTGTAGTTATTGAACTTCAATAGGAATACGTAGTACATGTTATTGTTCGGATCCTGGAAGATGTCTGAACCTACGCCTTGAGCACGAAGCTTGTTCTGTAGTTTCACAGCATTGTTTCTTGACCCAAACACACCTGCAGTCACATAATACCCTTGTGAACCTGGCTGAACATTTCCAGCGTATTGGTTCGGGTTGTAACCTGTGATGTTTGAATTCACTGTACCTCCACCTTGCGGGGTCTGTGGATACATATTGCCACCGGCACCAGCATTAGGATCAAATCCGCCATTACCTGAAGCACCACCGTTGTTCATTCCACCACCAGCAGCTCCATTAGCAGCAGCTTCACTAGCAGCATCTGCGGCAGCCTGAGCAGCGGCTTCACTTAGCTCACCTTTCATGGCTTCCTTCTCTGCATCAAATAGCGATTTCTGTTGCTCGGTAATCTCGTCTTTGAATTCGTCCAAGCGGTCATTTAGAAGATCTTCTAGGTCTCCAGATTGACGACGTTGGCGGTCTTTCAATTTCTTGAGTTCATTTTCTAGGCGCTTATCTTTCTTGCTCTCACCGAAGGTATAACGCAACATAAACTCATGCGAATTACCCAAGGCAAAACCGTAGGTGTTCAGCGAGAAATCGTACGCATAACCTAGACTGATGTTTTCTGTAACGTGTACACCGGCATTACCCGTAACGGCGTAAGATGAGCGGTATGCTGCACCTACGTAGAAGTACTCTTTGTGGTTAAACATCAAACCGGCATCTACCTGAGGGATGGTTACCTCATTAGCACGAACAGTTACAAATGGGCTTAAGGTCATCAACCCTTTCTGAAGCTGTACATCGTAGGCCGTATTTACCACATAGTGACGCATGTAATGGTACTGGTAAGGACTGTTGAAGTTATCACCGAAGTCCACCTTTGGCGCCAAAATGTTTGGAACCGCTGCACCAATATTGAAATCACCAAACTTCAAATTGAAACCGAAATTCAAATCAAATTTTGAACTGTTCAGTTGGCTGTACAATACAGGATCCAATTCATCCGGCACGCGGATACCCGCTACATTAATGTTGTTATTTACATAACCCGCACCCAATCCTAGGCTCAAACTGTTCTTGTCTGTGAACTTGACATGCCAAGCGTAAGAACCGTAGAATCCAGTTCGGCTTACGATATCCGTATTATCACTAAAGGCATAGCCGCTGTATCCAAATTTCAAATCATTCTGGTTGCCGTTAAACGCCATGAATTGCGTTTCAGGAGCTCCTTGAATATCCGTCCATTGACGGCGATTAAGAATTGAAATCTCGGTCTTACCCTCAATGCCACTGAAGGCAGGGTTAAACAAGTAGGCCGTATTCAAATAACTTGAAATAAGTGGCAATTGCTGTGCACTGGCAGTTAGACTTCCAACCAACAATGCGAATATTAATAGCTGCTTTCTCATGATTAGAAGTTGTTAAGGATGGTTACTGCAGCCTTGACCCTTATGTTATTCTCAAAGGTTAAGACAAAATAATAAGTTCCGTCTTCCAACTGCGCACCACCGTCGGTGGTTCCGCCCCAAGCATTGTTATACACTTCTTGGTTGTAGACCGGTGTACCCCAGCGGGTATACACTGTGAACTCACATGCATCGCCGTTCGTCACACCTGCAAGGTCAAGGACATCATTATTTCCATCGCCGTTCGGCGTGATTACATTCTGAAGATTTCCATAAATATCAGCGATGATCACATTGGTGTCTTGCTCACTAACGAAAACCTGAACGCTTGCTGTATCCGTACAACCGTTGATATCTTCAACTTGAATGAAGTACGTAATAGTATCTACAGATGGGATGGCCATTGTGCTTGAACCAAGCTGGTTGCTGTAGTACGAAGGAGCATCTGCAAACCAGTAGTAGCTAGTACCACCTGTTGAGCTAAGCGTTGTACTCTCTCCTGGGCTGATTACCTGAGGAGATGCTGTAGCAGTTGCTACCAATGTATAATTGTAGATATCCAAGGTATCGACCGTTTTACACTGGTTTACACCATATGCTTCGATCACATATTGCCCTGGGACACTCAAGAAATTTTGCTTACCAACAAACACGCCGCCGTTCCAAGCGAAGTTTAAGGCGTTGCTTTGTAGCGATACCAAAACACTGTCGTAGACACAAACTCCTAAAGAGTCACCCGGTAGGATGGAGATGGTCGGGAACGGTACAAAGTTCACTGTCGTTTCATTCGAAATGTAATCACAGCTTTCATTGGTCAATACCAATCGATAATCCGCTGTATCTGCTACGATAGAAGTATCTACCGTCAACCATGGCAGCGTATCATTGGCTAAGTTCAGCCAGTTTGCACTTCCGGAAGGATAGGCGATCTGCCACTGGTATTCCCAAGAATCATACAATACTGTGTCGGTCGCTGTAAGAAGTGTTGAATCTGTCAAACATAAAGTCGTTGTCGGCAACGGTTGGCCTGGCCAAGGTTGGTTAATAACTACCGTAGAAGGAACTGTGTCAACAATTACCCAAAATGCGTTTGAAGTATCAACACAACCACCTGGAACGGAGGTAACCTCCAAATACCATTGGCTTGTGGTATCAACATCAATGGCAGCTGTAGTGTCACCCGTGTAGTACCAAACGGTATCACCAAAGATGTCCACGCTGTCCGCCTTCAACCAGTTGAATTCGTAACCTAAGATTCCCGGTGAAGGGAAAGCGAAATATTCCAACGTTGCTACAGTACCCTCACACATGCGGATGGAATCCATACCTACGTAGTTGATGCCAGCGCCACCATTGGCGAATACTTCACTACCAGGTTTGTAAGAATTCACAATAGTATCTTCGGAAGTAGCATCACAAAGGTTAGAGCTCACTTCAATGCCATAGGTACCTGAGGCTATGACAAAGAGTGTGTCGTTGGTTTCACCAGCGATAGCGCCACCACCACTTAACCATTGGTACGTGTAGCTTTGACCTGTAGGTGCTTGGTTTGCAACTAAAAGTGCTGTATCGCCTTCACAGAATGTGATCTCACCGGCCTTGTCGAACCAGTTGTAGGCGGTAATACCTGTTGTCGGATTGGCTCCAATAATAACATTAGAAATGGTATCTGAAATCACCACTGGATTTGAGCTCACCATTCTGAATTTGTAGACGCCTTGGGGAGTATTGTCCGGAATCAAGACGTCAATCTCGTTACCAGTACTCACGCCATAGGCAAGTAATGGTGAAATCGATACAAAAGTACCGTTGAAGCTTCCGGTATTATCACTCATTTCAACAGAAAACGTGTTGCCCACGTTGAAAGGAGAGGTAATATCAAAAGCCATGATAAGCGAATCGCCTTGACACGCTTGAAGACTGATGGTTGGAGTGGTCGTGCTTTGACTAAAAGCGGATAGGCCTCCCAACAAAAAAGTCAATGAGAGTAAAAACTTTCTCATGTAGAATTGTTTTGGGTTCAGTGTTATTGCAATAAATGCTTAACAAAGCTAATTTCGCACTTGTTCAACAATAACCGTGCTACATTTACTCATTAATCAACCTTTTCTATCAACAAACACCCCGCATGAAGCAAGAACTCAGTCAAAGACTCATAAAAGACCTAGAAAATTTCGATACAATTAGCGGTGTTGAACTGCAAAAATCTTTAGTGCAGTGGTTAGACAAAGAAGTCTCTTATTACAACTGGACAGGATTTTACTTCATGAACGATGAAAAGCAGCAACTCGAAATCGGACCGTATGTTGGAGCTTACACGGATCATACGGTTATCCCCTATGGAAGAGGTATCTGCGGCCAAGTTGCGGTAAGCGGTAAAACCTTCGAAGTGCCAGATGTCCATGCCCAAGACAATTACCTCGCATGCAGCCTTGCAACGAAAAGTGAGATTGTAGTACCCATTTACAAAGGAGAGAATCTCGTCGGTCAGATAGATATAGATTCACACGAACTGGACCCGTTTACCCAAGAGGACCACGACCTATTAGAAGCGGTGGCCAATTTTGTCGCGCAAAGGCTCTAAGCCTGCATTCGTATCGCTTCCACCGGATCTAATCTAGAAGCCATCCATGCGGGAATAAATCCAGAAACTAATCCAATGACCCCGCTCAGTCCGAGCCCTATAATGATATTTCTGGTGCTTAAGAAAATATCGAAATCAAAGGCTTTTGCAGCTGCCAAAGCACCAAGATAAACTAGGAACAATCCAGCAGCTCCTCCCAGCAGACATAAGACAATACTCTCGGTCAAAAACTGAATCAAGACCACGAAGTTTTTTGCACCAAGTGCTTTTTGAACGCCTATTTCGTTGGTACGCTCACGGACACTCACGAACATTATGTTGGCAATCCCAAAACCGCCAACAAGAATGGAAAAACCGCCAATCACGGTACCCACGAGGCCTAAGACACCAAACAATCCATCCAATTGATTTGAGATCAACGAAGGGTCGTTCAGCGCAAAATTATCGTCCGCACCTGGACGAAGCCGACGAATAGAACGCATCAAACCTGTTAATTCGTCTTTCAATTGAGCCAGCGAAATTCCTTCCTTCGCACTGACCATGATAAGGTTGCCGTCGTTTTTATCTGTATTCACTACGGTTCGTACGAACTTGAACGGCACAAGAACCATCTTATCGTAACTCTGTCCGACCAAGCTCTCTCCTACCTTTTCAAAAACACCAATGACCGTTAGTTTCTGTCCACGAATAGATATCTGTTCGCCCAAGGCACTTTCGCCTCCCGGAAATAAACCTTCTTCAATATTGGCCCCGATGATACAATAAGATTTTCCGCCATACATTTCATTTTCAGTGAAATAGCGACCTTCCTTAAGATCAAAATCCCAGATTTGATTGTACTCGTAAGTAATCCCCAAGACTTCAACACCACCTGCATCCATACCGTTGCGCTTGGCAGTAGCTCCGCCTAATGACGTACCGAATGCAACGTTTTCAGCATATTGAGAACGCTTCCTCACAAGATCGCTTTCTTTACTTAAAGGCACTGGGCGATTGAGATACTTCCACCAAGCGTATTCGCCACCGCCGCCCCAAGGCCATTTTTGTACATAAACGACATTATCACCGAGCTGACTAACGCTGTCTCGAATGTTTTTCTCCAAAGAATCAACGATCGAATAAACCAAGATGATTGCAAATATCCCTATGGTGATTCCAAGTAGGGAAAGAAAGGTTCTCAATTTGTTTACTGTCAGTGAAATAACAGCGAAAATCAAGCTTTCTTTAATGAGGCGAATGAGAACAATCACGAGGTAGTGGGTTTCTCTCAAAATTAGAGAGAAAAGCGCACAAAAAGGCACCAATTATGCTACTTTTGCACTTTCTCATTATTTACACAACAATCTTGAACGATATGCGCATTAAAAACGCTCTCATTTCAGTTTTTCACAAGGACGGTCTTGGACCCATTGTCGACGCACTAAATGCCGGTGGAACAACTATTTATTCAACTGGTGGAACTCAAGCCTTCATTGAAGGACGTGGCATACCAGTCGAGCGTGTTGAAGATTTAACATCCTACCCTTCTATCTTGGGGGGGCGTGTTAAAACATTGCACCCAAAAGTTTTTGGCGGCATCCTTGCGCGTAGAGATAATGAGAGTGATCAAGGACAAATGAACGAGTTCGAGATTCCATATTTCGACTTAGTAATTGTCGATCTTTATCCTTTCGAAGCAACCGTAGCTTCTGGTGCGCCGGAACAAGATATTATCGAGAAGATTGATATCGGTGGTATCTCGTTGATTCGTGCAGCAGCAAAGAACTTCAAAGATTGTTGGATCATTTCTAACATGGAACAATATAAAGATGCTCTTGCAGTATTGAACTCTGAGGAAGGGGCAACTTTAGAAATCAGAAGACGCTATGCACTTGAGGCTTTCGATGAAAGCAGCAACTATGATACGGCCATTTACCATTACTTCGCTGGTGACCGACTAGATCTTAAAATGAGCGGACGTCAGAAGCAAGGTTTACGCTACGGTGAAAACCCGCATCAAGAAGCAGCCTACTTCGGTAACCTCGATGATGCACTTGAGCAAATCCACGGCAAGGCATTGAGCTACAATAACCTTTTAGATATAGACGCTACGGTAAACCTTATTCGCGAGTTCGAGGAGACTACCATTGCAATCATCAAGCACAACAATGCTTGTGGCTTAGCGACACGCCCATCCCTTGCAGAGGCATGGGACGATGCATTGGCTGGTGACCCTGTGAGTGCTTTCGGTGGTGTGATTGCTGCAAATAGAGTTGTAGATAAAGCCACTGCCGAGAAGATGAATACATTGTTCTTCGAAGTTTTAATGGCTCCTGGATACGATGAGGACGCTCTAGAGGTCTTAAAAAGTAAAAAGAACCGAGTGCTTTTAATCTTGAAAGACTACGAAGTTCCTGCATACAACGTCCGCACTGTTCTAAATGGAACGTTGGTACAAGCAAGAGACGCAAAATCAGAGCGCGCAGCAGATATGGAGACTGTGACGAAGGTTGCACCTTCAGATCAGCAGCTCGAAGATCT
>JACESW010000057.1 GCA_013911625.1 Cryomorphaceae bacterium
CCACCTGTGTGCACACCGCCACCGCCACCGGATCCAAGATGGGTACGAAAGAAAAGGCGTTGAGAAGGCGTGTTGAATCGTAACCCCATGGAATAATTCATGTACCCGTCAATATTGCCTAATGCACCTGCCCCTAGTTGCAGTTCAGCTCCAATGGTATGAATGGTGTTTAAATACTGCCCGACACGCACACCTGCATAGGCACTTTGCACCGGTTCACTGTTGCGGGAAGCATCTTCCGGCCCCAAGAACCAAAGCCCCGTGACTAATTCAAAATAGGTGGGATAATAGCTGTTATGGCCGCTATATTCTATTCGATAAGGCAATACATGTGTGTAGCCAATTGATATATGATTCGATGTAATTGCCCCTGAAGGAAAATTTATGTAATTGTAGGCTACATCCACTGTCCCGTGTTTGCTCTTAACACTCATTCCCGCATACCCACGGTACATTAATCCATCACCATCTGGGGCACCTGCACCGCCTCCAGAGGCTATCGATCCACCCATATTAGCGAATACCCATGGACGTAAATATTGATACACACCTCCTGTAAATCCGAAGGCATAGAAACCACCATAAGTACCCATGACAGCACTTTGGGTCTCTAAACCGCCAGAGATAGCGGTTTTTGTTCTCGTATAATCCTTGACTAACTCGAAGCGCTGAGTCACCCACATCATGTCATTAGAGGGTTCCAACGGCTCAAACATAAGGGTCATGGAAGTCCCCTGACCCATAACGTATTGATGGGCTACGACGAAAAGTAGGAGCAACAACCTGCGCATCAGAATTGGGTATTAAAAGGAATATTAAAGGTCATGCCCAATTGCCACCCATAGGTAGGAAATGCCTGAGAGGAATACACGTTGTAGATACCGCGACCTGTAATATCCCAATAATCGTTTACAGGTATTTCAAAACCCGCATTGACAAAGGCTAGCGCGGCAGCACCCCATAGGTTAATTCCACCGCCTGCTCCGGCACCCACCTGCGTTTCAACAAACCATATATTTGGCTGAAGGCGCAAGCCAAACAAACCTTCCGCATAGGCACCTCTGCCGTCAGTAAAGGCCCAGTAACTCTCTCCTCTAAGCTGGACCATACCTTTTCTGTACAGTCGGAAAGCTATGCCCAGGTTTGAGAAGCCGTCTTCTCCGAGATACGTTCTGACCCCGTTTTCAATACTGAGATCCATGGGTGCATAGCCAATTTCGTTTTGAGTACTTGTGAAATTAAAATCGGTACCCAAATGAAGGCCGATAAATGAAAAGTAGAACGGTCCGTCAAAACTTTTTAAAACTCCAGCACTTCCGCCCATAAAGTATTGGTTGTGATGGTATTGTACTTCACCTCCAGCACCATAGAGCAGTCCACCACCAGCAGGTGCTCGACCTCCGCCGCCGGTACCAAAATTCACCTCGGTTAAGAATCGCCATGCTCCAAACTGCTCCCAAAGGCCATAACCACCATAAACGTCCATATAACCGCCTAAATCAGTCACCGCAGCAGTCAAGTAAACACTTTGATAGGTCCTGTTCTGGAAGGAACGTCCTCCTACTCCGATGAAGCCTATGTTACTGTTTCTTTCATTTAACGAACTGTATACTGTATTCGTAAAAAGCTGTGTATGAAAGGGTTTGAGCCCCTTCTGTTTAAAATCGATTTGTTTATTGAGGCTGAAATAGGCGCTCGAACCCGTAATCACCCCAGTACTCACGTAACTATATTGTGCACCCATACCTAATGTATAATTACCAAATCGCCTGTCTAATGTAGCTGCTGGTGTTATAAACCAACCAGAACCATCATTACTTTCAGCACCACCGCCGGTGGTATACATCAACCGAGGGTGAAAAAACCACTGATCAGTAAGCGATAACCTAGCACCGGCATGGTATCCAAAGGTGTAGTATCCAGCCCGAATACCAACCGCAGCATTATTTAATCGGATACCACCATAAATGGGTAGTGACGGATGATGAATACTTACGCCCGTACCTACAAATCCTATGGGCTCTTTGGGCGCTTCATCTACAGTGAGATAGTCAAAGTTTATTGAAGTCAATTGCGCAAATCCCTGAACTGAGCCCATTATTAGACAAAGAATAGATAGTTTTGCCGAGATGAGGAATCTATTACGCATTGTATTGGTAGGCTTTTGCTGGTTGGTTAGTACGCAAGTTAACGCACAATCGCATTCTGACTCTACAGAGGTTTCTGAAATAGTAGTTTTTACCACACGCGGTATTAACGCATCAGGTGCACGTTATCACATCGACGGTTGTCGATATTTGAAAAACGGGCAAATTCATATTGATGAACGCATTGCTCTTCAACGTGGTCTGTTGCCCTGCAGTGTTTGTCTTCCCGAGCGAACATCTGACTTGCCCTACTTACGTGAGAAGAAAGTTGTAAAGAAGAAAGCAGTTTTCAGAAAGTGTGGATTCAAAACAGCTAGTGGTGCAAAATGCGAACGTGAGGCAATACCAGATAGCAGGTATTGTGAACTACACAAAACAAGAACCAAAAAGAAAAAGCGCTAACGTATATAAAGAAGAAGCCCCCGGATTTCTCCGAGGGCTTTTCTAATTGTTGGCGATCCGGACGAGACTCGAACTCGCGACCCCAAGCGTGACAGGCTTGTATTCTAACCAACTGAACTACCGGACCGTGCTTCAATTGCGGTTGCAAATGTAACGGCTATTTTCATTTTTGCAATAGTTAGGACTCAAAAATTTGAAAAAAACTTAGTGCTCAAACTAGGGTCAGTGACGCTCTTTATTGAACTACTTACTTTTCAACATATTAGAGTATTGAATCTCTTTTCCCGTCTAGCATAGGACGGTCTCGATGCTCTATGTAAGGATGTTAAGAATCTTTCGTCTGAAGACTTTCTTAGCTCCTTAAAGCTTCTTAGGTTTGAGCAAACATCTAACTATGAAGGTAGCACTCATTCTTGCCGGTGGTAAAGGAACTCGTCTTGCACAAATCAGAGACGATATTCCCAAGCCTATGATGCCAGTTCTCGGCAAGCCCATCCTTGAGTATCAAATCAACCTTCTAAGAGACCACGGCTTTACCGATGTTTGGCTCATTGTCAACCATTTATACCATCACATTGAAGATCATTTTGGAAAGGGAGAAGCCTTTGGAATACGAATACACTATTACGTAGAACCAACTCCGTTAGGAACGGTGGGTGGTGTAAAAGCCCTACAGGAGCATTTGACGGAGCCGTTCATTGTCCTCTACGGTGATGTAATGATGAATATGGATTTACATCGACTATTTGCTTTTCACCAAGCGAAAGGTGCGGATGCTACGTTAGTCGTTCACCCGAATGATCATCCTTACGATAGTGATCTGCTCGATGTTGATGAAAACGAAAAGGTTTGTGCCTTTTACGCGAAGCCGCACCCTGAAGGCCTTGTTTACAGAAATCTAGTCAATGCGGCGGCATATGTTTTTAACCCCGTGGTTTTAGAACATCTTGAAGAAGGCGTTAAAGCCGATTTTGGAAAAGACATCTTCCCTACCCTTCACGAAAGATTAAATGTTTATGCCTATAATACACCTGAGTATCTCAAAGACATGGGAACTCCGGACCGATTAGAAAAGGTAGAACAAGCTATTTCCTCTGGTAAGGTTGCTGCACGAAACTTAAACAGGCCCCAAAAGTGTGTATACCTAGATAGAGATGGAGTAATTAATATAGATACTGATCTCATTCATAGACCTGAGGACCTTGAATTGTATCCGTACGCAGCCGATTGTATCAAGAAGTTGAACAAGCTTGGTTATCTCGTAGTTGTAGTCACAAACCAAAGCGTTATTGCGCGAGGGCTGTGTTCTATCGAAGAATTGGGCAACATTCATAAAAAGATGGAGACTCAATTGGGTGAGCAAGGCGCCTTTGTCGAGGCGATTTACTTCTGTCCGCACCACCCACACGGCGGTTTTGAAGGTGAAGTTCCAGAATACAAGATTCCGTGTGAATGCCGGAAACCTTCGCCAGGCATGCTCTTGGCTGCAAAGGATAGGTTCAATATTGATTTAGCGCAAAGCTTTCTAGTCGGTGATTCACCAAGAGACATCGAAGCCGGTCAGAATGCTGGAGTAACCACCATTCGAGTTAAGACTGGACATGGATTAAAGCCGCATACTGCTGTACCTGATCACTACGTAGATTCACTCGTTGAGGCCGTTGCTCTCATCGAAGCACAGGGCTAATCTTTTAGTACTGATTCAAATTCCTTTTGAAATAAGATCCCTACACCTTGTGTGTAAGGACCCGAATTTTGCATGAGAGGATCGTTACGATTGCTTCTGTTAAACGCTCTGAGTTTGATTCTTCCGTCCTTAGTCAAGGAGTATATCACCTCCGTATCACCAAGTAAAAGTGTCGACGCGCCGGATTGACCAATAGGAATATCCAAAGAAGAATTTATGCTCAGTCTACCGTCAAGGAAGTCTTTACCGAGACCGAGATTCAAATTATTCTGGTTCGTCCCTAATACCTCATATGGATTGGTACCACTTGTATAGTCCAATTCTAAGTCGACATATGAACCAATTCCTGCTGCCAGCCAGCTTCCAAATTCACTAACGAGTAATTCCGACGTGTTTCTGCTTACAGAACCACTAAAGTCAAAGCCCTCCTGTACGGCTAAATCTTGCTGGTAGAATTCACCTAAGAGCAGCAATGAAAATGCTTGATAATTCATAGCATCCTCGCTTAAAAAGTGCCTCTGAAGTTCCTCCAAATAACTTGCTGGCGCATTTGGCAAATCCACTGTAAACGCAATGTCAGGGTTCATCAAGGCGCCGCTAAGGTTAATAATCAAATCAACATTGACATTCTCGTTGTTGTAATTCGCATTTGAGACCAAGCCTTGCAGGTCGGTGGAAAGAGAATATTTCGCGTCAATATTTACTTGCGCCTCATATAGGTCACCACTCCATAAAATGGTGCCACCAGGTATAATCTCAAAAGGCTTATTAATAATATTCTGCAGCGTAAATAGATAATCACCAGAAACCAGCGTATACAATCCATATAACTCAAGGCTTTCGTCTTCTAATATTTTAAGACGCATATTGCCGCTTCCGCGCGCCTTGATTACATCGCCTAATACTTCATCAAGTACGAGCTCCACATCAGCATTTGGCGTTGCTTCAATGGCGATATCCGTAGTGAAATATTCCAGCTCTTGAACAAAAACACTATCTGCTGTAGGCAGTCCAGCATCACTAAAACGAATGTAGCTTGGCATTTCAACCGCAGTTGGGTTATCCAAAGGAATCTTAAAGTTAGTACCGTCTTTTGTAGCTACGGCAAGGTCTAAATGCAACTGTTCCAAAGGTCCTTCTAGTACGAGGTCCCCCTCTACTACTGCAGTACCGTAAAAGTAGCCGTCGATATTTCTGCTTAAATCAACCGCTCGTATACTATCACTATGGAGTTTTAGGTCAAATACTAAACTATCGAACCGATTGTGATGAATACCGCCAAAGACTATTGCAGTTGTACTGTCCTTCGGCGCATAGAATTTAGCAGTGTCTAGGATAATTTCATCTTCTGTAATAACCAATTCAACGGGCTCAGAAGCGCTTAATTCAGCGCCAACTATAGGCACAAAAAAATGACCGTCGCGCATGGTAAACGCACCGTTCAATGTGTATGCTTCCAGTGGACCGTACCATTCGAATCCACCTTGAAGCGTACCACTGAATTCATCTAGAACACCATTAAACAGTGGGTTAAATGGATCGACAGCAAGTTCATCTATACTTGCTCTTACATCAACTTCCTGTGTTGTGAAATCGTATCCCCCACTAAAGGAAAAGGAACTGGATGTACCTTGGCGCAATTGGCCGAATGCACTTAAACGTGTTAAGTCTTCAACTTCGGCATTCGCCGTAAACCGACCGTATTCATATTTATTTAAACCAAAATCGTCAACTTCAATCTGTCCTTTTATTAACGGTCGGAAGAATGAATCTTTCAACGTTAATTGTGCATTCCATGTACCAGAAAACAACGCCTCTGGTGTGCGAAATAGGTAATTCACCACCTTTGAGTTAAAACCTTCTAGACCGAGCTCAATCTCAGGATCGTCGGTATCAAATAGTTGACCGTCAAGTACGAAGCTACCGTCTTCGCCAGCGAGAATTAAAGAATCCACATTTAATTGCGCATTTTGCCATTGAAGGTGGGCAGTATCTGAGAGTGCAAACTGCGATTCCCCAATGTTGAAAGCTGCAGCAGTAATACCTGCCTCCCCGCTTAGTAGAGATCCTTCCAAAAGTATCTTACTAGGGATAGAATCTTCTACAACACCTGAGAACTGGATTCTCTTTGGCCCAACAATTCCGTTCGAACTGAGGTTCACCTTCGCAAAGTTCCAAGTGTCAAATTTCAGTTTATCAGCTTTTAGCGTGGTATTATGAACACCTTGTGTTTGGGAAGAGGCCAAGACGATATCCTTTCCGCTATTGTTTTCGTAGGATGCTTCAGGAATGAACATAGTCGTGGACCACATTTTACGTGTACCATTATACTTCCCAAAGATGTGTGTATCCTCACTGATGAATACATCAAGGTGTATGAGATCTGCTAGCCAACCTATATTGCCTGCTTGAATATCAAATTTAAATACCGCTTGTGGCCATAGTTCTTGCTCTTGTACGATGATATCCTGAAATACATGGGAGGCAACCTTTGAAAAATCTGTGAAATCCCAATCCCCATTGACTGAAAAATCAAGTACATCACTTGATAGCACTAAGCTTCGACTCTTTCCACCTAAAACATGAGTCAAGGACAATTCTCGTAGGAAAATAACGTCTTCAGGCCGCATTAAAACGACATCTTGGAGTAAAACAGAGCCTAATCCCTCGTCAGTAAAATTAATATTTGCTGTGGCTGTTAATCGCTGTCCAGTGTCTAGGGGATCAACCAATCCTAAATCGATTGTGTTCAATTGCCCAGAAATACTGTTGAGCGTTCCTACACGACTGTAATTCAATTCGATATCGCACTTTGAATCAAGTGAACTAAGCCAGAGCGAATCTTTATTTTGTCGGTGTTCAAAGCGTGCATTCAACCCCTTGACCTTCATACCGTTGGAACGTATTTCGGGAAGAGCCGCTAATATTTCAAAGTCGTCCCCATCGATTACTGCGCTTATATTGGGTAAAATGCTCATCTGAGCCTTGGCAGATTCTACAGGTCCAAGCGCTAACTTTTTACTTGATAGCATTCCTCGAACTGGGTCATTTCGACTTTCACTCGAGAACTCCCAGCGGTTGTTTTGATCTGTCAAAACTGTTGACCAAGAAATGTCAGAAAAATCCGATTTTATATCAATTTGGGCGTTTTTTGGGCGAAAAACACCTAAAACAGGCTTAAAACCGTTAAAAATTGGCCAATTATAGAATTCACGACTTAGGTCTAAATCGGTACTTATATTGTAAGAATCCGAC
>JACESW010000058.1 GCA_013911625.1 Cryomorphaceae bacterium
ATACCGTAGCCTTCTGTGGTTCGTGGTTAAACTACCAAGTACGCTACAACTCGACCTGTGAGAGTTCCCTAGATTCAGGATTCTTCTCGGACAAGACAGCACCTTCAGCAGTAGTCTTTGACTCTGTAACAGTGGCTGGTGGGAATCTTAGTGCTCTTGCATGGAAATCATCGAGCGACAGTGATGTCGTATACTACGTCATCTATAGAGAGGATAACAGTGGTTTCTTTGTTCCTATTGATTCTATCCCTGCTTCAGATTGGGCAACTTCAATGCCTTGGGTTTACAACTTGAGTAATGCAGAAAACCAGAGCGAGAACTTTGTGGTAACTGCTGTGGATAGTTGTGGTAACCAAAGCTCTGTAGGAAACACCATACCTTCTAGTTCTATTCACTTACAGATTGGTATTGACCCATGTGACGGCTATGCTCGTTTGCGTTGGGGTACGTACAAGACTTGGACACAGACACAGCCGCTAGAGTACAATCTTTACGCCGACATCACTGACCCAGTGGGTGGTACCATTTCGGGAGTATTGCTCAAAGGCGGAACTTTAGATACAGCCTTCAACCACTACGGTATTATTAACGGATACACCTACTGTTATTACGTAAAAGCCGTAGACACAACTAGAACAGTTACGTCTACCTCAAATCGTGTATGTAATAGTTCTGCAGTGGTTCAAGGTTCACGTGTACTTTACTTAGGTAGAGCCTCTGTAAACAGCCAGAACGGTGTGGATATGTATGCTTACATAGATAAAGATGCAGATGTGATTGATTATCAGATCCAACGTGCAGACGATGAGATTGGGCCGTATTTGACTATCGGTAATGTTGCTAAACCGGCCTTAGGTCCGTGGGAGGTGAAGTTTGTCGATTATACGGCTGATCCGATGTCACGCAGCTACTACTACCGTATTTCTTCTCGTGATTCGTGTGGATCATTGGATACCATCTCGAATTTGGCGACCAATATTCTTTTAAATGTCGAAGCTGTAGGCAACCTAACGTGTGCTTTGAGCTGGACGCCATACCGCGATTTTGACGGCGGTGTGGAAGAATACGAAATCTACCGTTCTTCGGACGGTGGAAATTCATTCAATTACGTTACTTCTACCTTAGATACAGGGTTTATCGACGATATCAAGCCGTATTCTAACTCTAAGGGCAAGTTCTGTTACTACATTAAAGCAATTGCTGCTGACGGTATCATTCCGTGGAGAGACGAGTTTGGTATGAAGTTCAATGCGAGATCGAACGTAGCTTGTGCCGTTCACAAAGCACGTCTATGGTTCCCAACTGCATTTAACCCGAATTCAGACGTTGTAGAAAACAGAGTTTGGAAGCCACAAGGTGTCTTCGCCCGCCCAGACAGCTACACGCTGTTCATCATGGACCGTTGGGGACAGGAAGTGTTCCGTACCACGACCATCGCTGAAGGATGGGACGGTAAGATTGGCGGTAAAGACGCAGGAATGGGCGTTTACACGTATTACGTGAAATATCGTTCTATAGAAGATGTGCCAATTGAGGAGCGTGGCAACTTCACTTTGCTCTATTAATTGTTAAGATTTCATAAAACATTACGGGCGGCCATTGGCCGCCCGTAATGTTTCGTAGAAATTGCTTAATTTTGGGCGCAATTCAAATCGGAATTGCAATGTCAGATTCAACGAACAAAGTAATAGGCTTAGGCCTTACTTACGACGACGTACTCCTCGTTCCTAACTATTCAGAAGTTCTTCCACGCGATGTGGATTTATCTTCCAAAGTGACTCGTAACATCGAGCTAAAAACTCCCATCATTTCTGCTGCCATGGATACAGTGACGGAAAGTGCTATGGCTATTGCTATAGCGCAGGAAGGAGGAATAGGAGTTATTCATAAGAATATGACCATCGAACAACAAGCGATAGAGGTTCGTAAGGTAAAGCGCGCCGAAAGTGGGATGATACTAGATCCAGTTACGCTTTTAAAAGATGCGACAGTCGCTGATGCAAAGGCTATGATGGCCGAATTTAAGATTGGGGGTGTTCCGGTAATCAATGAAGCTAAAAACCTTATTGGTATCATTACGAATCGCGATTTGCGCTTTGAAAAGGATAACGATCGTTTGATTGATGAAGTAATGACCAAGGATAACTTAATTACAGCCACTCCTGATACTACTATGGAGCAAGCCGAGGCCATCCTTCAAGAACACAAGATTGAGAAATTACCGGTACTCGATTCAAAGAATCAGCTTGTAGGTTTGATCACCTACCGTGATATCACGAAAAACAGAGTAAAACCGAACGCGAATAAAGACAAATATGGACGTTTGCGTGTTGCAGCGGCTGTAGGTGTTACAGGAGACGTTGCAGAGCGCGTAGGCGCTTTGTACGAAAGTGGTGTAGATGCGGTAATTATCGATACGGCGCATGGACACACTAAAGGTGTCGTGACAGCTTTGCAAAGCGTGAAAGCCAAATTCCCAGAACTTGATGTAGTGGTGGGAAATATTGCAACTCCAGAAGCGGCCTTGTACCTCATGGAGGCAGGTGCTGATGCAGTAAAAGTTGGAATCGGACCGGGTTCAATTTGTACTACAAGAATTGTTGCTGGTGTAGGTTTCCCGCAATTGAGTGCAGTAATGGAGGTCGCAAAAGCCATTGACGGACGTATTCCTGTAATTGCTGATGGAGGAATTCGTTTTACCGGTGATATTGTTAAAGCCCTCGCTGCAGGCGCAGACTGTGTGATGCTCGGTTCTATGTTCGCTGGGACCAAAGAAAGTCCAGGTGAAACTGTTATTTACGAAGGTAGAAAGTACAAGACCTACCGTGGTATGGGATCAGTAGAGGCCATGTCAGACGGTTCTAAAGACAGATACTTCCAAGACGTGGAAGACGATGTCAAAAAATTAGTACCAGAAGGTATTGTTGGACGCGTGCCGTATAAAGGAGAAGTTGGGGAAGTAATGTACCAATTCATAGGCGGACTTCGTGCCGGGATGGGATACTGTGGTTCGAAAGATGTACCTACGTTGAAAAAATCGGCCCGCTTTATTCAAATAACGGCGGCAGGTATGCAGGAAAGTCACCCGCACAACGTTAGTATTACAAGAGAAGCTCCTAACTATAGTAGAAGATAAATGATGAAGAAAATCATTCTTATCGCCATCTGTTTTTTTGGCGTACAAATTCAGGCTCAAGAAGTATTGTTTACTGTTGGTAACCAGACCGTTACAGCAGAAGAATTCAAAGCCGTTTATGAGAAAAACAAAGGCGTAGGAAATGCAGTGGATCCAAAAACTCCAGAAGAGTACTTGGATTTATATGTGCGTTTTAAACTAAAAATTGCTGAGGCATTTGAGCAAAAGAGAGATACCGCTGCCAAATTTGTGAAAGAGTTTGGTGGGTACAGAGCGCAATTGGCAAAGCCATATCTAAGTGATGCGGGATCTGAAGATGCATTGATCAAGGAAGCCTACGGCCGTATGTCGCAAGAAGTACGTGCTGCACACATTATGTTCGAGCTTGCTTCTAGTGCATTGCCGTCGGACACGCTCCGCGTGTACAAGGCTATGATGGAATTGCGCGATGAAATAGAGAGCGGTAAACTCTCTTTCGAGGATGCTGCGCGCTCTAAAAGTGCAGATACTTGGAGTGCCAAGCAGGGCGGCGATCTAGGCTATTTCACTGTTTTCAATATGGTATACCCTTTTGAATCGGGTGCATACGATCAAGAAATCGGTTCAGTAAGTAAACCTATTCGTTCTCAATTTGGGTACCACTTGATTAAAACGATTGATAAGCGTCCGGCGAGCGGTACTGTTCGTGTTCGTCAAATCTTTTTTGCTGCTGGTGAAAAGGCTAAATTGGCTGAAAAGCAGCGTGCAGAGCGCAGTGCGCAAGAGATCTATACTCGTCTGCAGAACGGTGAAGAATTCGGAGCATTAGTCTCATTTAGTGAAGATAGAAAAACGAAAGATCGAGGCGGTGAGATGCCGGCGTTCGGATTGAACAAAATGATGCCGTCGTTTGAAAATGCAGCCTTTGCTTTAGAGGAACCAGGCGACTTCTCAGCACCGATCCAAACAAATATTGGTTGGCACGTTATCCAATTGATTGAAAAGAAGCCGTTGCCTGATTTTGAGTCCTTAGAGAAGGAGATCAAATCGAAGGTAAAACGCGATTCTAGAAGTCAAGTTGGCGCAAAGAAATTCGTGAATACGCTTAAGCGCAATTATAACTTCACGGTAAATGAAAGAAACTACAGACGCACAGTTGCACTGGTCGATGCAGCGAAATTTGCGGCAGGCCAATGGGAAGCTCCAAGCGTCAAAACCGATAGAGTAGTAGCGACCTATGCTGATGCTGAGCTACGCCAAAGTACAGTACTCGCATTTTGGGCAAAAAATCAAAAACCTCAAACTGCTGAGGGTGTGGAAGAATACCTTCGATTATTGTTCAATGTCGTAAGCAATGATAACATTATTGCCTACGAAGACAGTCAGTTGGAGGCAAAATACCCGGATTTCAGAAATTTGGTAAGAGAATACCGTGAAGGAATTCTGTTGTTTGACCTTACCCAGGAGGAAGTTTGGGATAAAGCAGCGAAGGATAGTGTGGGCATTTATAACCACTACCAGAAGATCAAAAACAACTTTACTTGGGACGATCGTATCAGCTATAAACTATGGGTAGCACAGAACGAGAAGGACGCCAAGAAAATTGCGAGATGGGTAACTAAGGGTAAAATAGATAAACTCAATGAATTCTTGACTTCGAACGATGCCTTAGCTGTTGCAGTATCAGAAGGTACCGCGCAACAGAAGGACGAAGAGGTGTTTCAGAATCGAGAAATTACGGGGACGGGTTTAATTGGCACCGAAGTCTCGAGCCTATGGAATACATCTCCAGGTGTTCACGGTCCAATTGCCTTCAACGAAGGTTTTGCTGTGTTACAGACTATAGACTACTTACCTGCGGGACCCAAAGCTCTGAACGAAGTTAAAGGTTTAGTGATTGCAAGCTATCAGAACGAGCTTGAAGAAAAGTGGGTGGCTACTTTACAAGACAAATTTGAGGTTTCAATTAACGAAAGTGTGAAAGAGAAACTCTTCGCAGAGCTTGCTGACTAATGAGATGTATCCCTGTCATAGTTGCACTAAGCCTTATTTCTTGCGGTCAAACTTTGACGCGCAATGACGAGGTTGTGGCACAACTAGGCGGGAAAGAACTCTTGCTAGAGGATATTGAAGACCAGTTGCCAAAGGCCGGGACTTTAGCTGAAGCGGATAGTATAGCGCTTGTTCAGACCATAGCTCGAAATTGGGCGAAAAATGAATTATTGGTTGAGGCTGCAGAATTCAATCTAAAGGCAGATTTAAGAGATTTCGAAGATCTTGTAAGGCAGTACAGAAACGACTTACTTAAACATGCTTATATCGAACGGTATGTAAGTGAGAACCTAGATACCAATGTCAGTGACGAAGAAGTCGCTGCCTATTACGAGGAGAATCAAAGCAATTTTGAGCTTAAAGAGAGTATAGTTCGTGCACAATACACAGCCGTGCCGCTTGAGGCGCAGAAAATAAAAGAGGCAAAGCGCTGGTTTAAATCCCGCAGCCAGGAGAGCAAGTATTTGGATTGGATCGAAGTTTTCGCCACTAAACAAAGTGCATACACGGATTCTTCATGGGTTCCTTTAGACGATTTTCTCAATGATATCCCTTTGGAATCTAGCAACCCGTACAGCTATCTAAAACGTGCACCAAGGTTTACTTGTGAGGACACAGTTATGGTGTATTTTGTCAGTGTGAACGACATACGAATTGAAAACAGTTATTCGCCACTAGAATATGTGCGTGAAAACATAAGAAACATGATCCTCAACAAGCGCCGATTGGAGCTTATTGAGCGCATCGGAGAAAACATAATAGCAAATGCAATTGAAAAAGGCGACTTACTTATTCCTTAGTGTATTCGGGTTCATTTTTATGGCTCAAGGTCAATCGCAGACCGTAGATGGTGTCGTAGCCATTGTGGGAGGTGATATTATTTTGAAGAGCGAGGTGGACGAGCAATACGATATTATGCGTCGTCAAAACTTTGGAGAAGAACTCAGCGAGTGTGCGGTCTTCGAAGAGTTGTTGTTCCAAAAACTACTTATTCACCACGCTGCCATTGATTCGGTAACTGTCGGCGAAGAAGAAGTAGAATCTAACATGGATCGCCGTATTGAGCAGCTCATCGCGCAAATGGGTGATCAGAAGAAGTTGGAGGAATTCTACGAGAAGTCCGTGGTAGAAATTAAAGAAGATATGCGAACGCTCATTAGTGATCAGCTGACGGCTCAACGCATGCAAATGACGGTTGTAGAAGGTATAGAAGTCACCCCTTCAGAGGTTCGTGAGTACTACGAAAACCTTCCGCAGGACAGTATCCCCTTGATCAACGAAGAGGTAGAGCTTAGTCAAATTGTGAAGTATCCGGAGATTTCGAAAGAAGCAGAGCAGGAGGTGATAGAGAAGTTGAGATCATTAAAGGAGCGTATCGAAAACGGAACTTCCTTTTCTTCAATGGCTATATTGTATAGTGAAGATCCTGGATCAAACAAGAAAGGAGGAGAATACAAGGCTATTCAGCGCGGTGTTTTCGTCAAGGAATTCGAGGCCATTGCGTTCAATTTGAAGCGCGGTCAGATTAGTGATCCATTTAAAACAGAGTTCGGTTATCATATTGTTCAACTGCTCGAGAAACGAGGAGAAGAGTTGGACTTGCGCCATATCCTGATAAAACCAAAGATGACTCAAGAGAACTTGCAGGAGGCTAAGAACTTCCTAGATAGTATCGCTGTAGCTATTAATAACGGTGATATGACCTTTGAAGAGGCCGCAAATAAGTATTCTGAGGATGAACAAACAAAGTTTAACGGGGGGCAGATGAGTAACTTCCAAAGCGGAAACAATCGATTTGAAGTAAGCGCGTTGGATAGAGGCCTATTTGCAGTGGTGAACAAAATGGAGCAAGGCGAGCTTTCTGAGACGGGTTATTTCCAAAGTCAGGACCAGCGAGAGGCATTCCGTATCGTTCGTCTTGACAAGAAGTTTGAGCCGCACAAAGCGAATCTGGACATCGACTTCACACGAATTAAAGGTTTTGCATTGCAAGAGAAACAAAGCAGAATTGTGGAGGAGTGGAAGGAAGAAAAACTTGTAGAAACTTTCGTGAAAATCAACGTAGGGTATTTCTCATGCGACGAAACGCTTGCCAACTGGAACAGCAATAGAGATGACTGATAGTCAAGTCATAGCAACACTTGAGCAAGCACCAGCGAAACTTAGTGCCTTTAAAAAAGAGGTGGCCAAGGTCATTGTTGGACAGCAAGAAGCTGTTGATTTAATCACTCAGAGTATACTCGTGGGTGGCCATAGTCTCTTGATAGGTGTTCCTGGGTTGGCGAAGACATTACTGGTAACC
>JACESW010000059.1 GCA_013911625.1 Cryomorphaceae bacterium
AGGCAAGGGCGCCTATTTAGCGCCAGGCACCTATAAGAGTTCGTTACATCTCTACACCAATGTTGGCACGAATACATCGCCTAAATTTGAATTGACCAATACCGATTATGTGAACGCCGGCTTCAACAACTTGGGCGAAGACCTTAGTCCTGCCTTTGGCGACCTTGATGGCGACTATGACCCTGACCTGCTTATTGGTGCTATGACCGGTGAGATTTTCTACTACGAAAACACAGGAACATTTCTGGCACCATCCTTCACCTACAAAGGCGGCTTGCAAAACATTGATGTTGGCAACCACAGCACACCTGCCCTTGGCGACCTCGACGGCGATGGAGACCTTGATCTAATGATTGGCAATGAGGCTGGAACTGTAGCTTATTATCAACATACCGGTACGTATCCAAACATTTTTACTCTTGTCGATGCGAATTGGGTAGGTATAGATATGAGTTCCCCCTTTGCTCCAAGCGGCTACTCAGTACCATCGGTTATTTATGGTTCTGACACTACCCTACTCATCGGTTCTGAAGACCAAGGGATCGTGCATCTCGATTCGTTGGCGACAATCATGGCTGGAGCGACGAATGTAGATGCTGTTTTTGGAAGCGGCACCACTTCTTCTGCCACCCGCGAGGAAACACCCTTTGGCGGTTCCAAGCGCAACGGTCGTATGCAAATCATTTATACGAAAGATGAATTGCTCGCGGCCGGGGCTTCCTTTGGTCAAATAAATTCAATCGGCTTCGAAATAGGAACCAATACCAACCTTTACCTCACGCAAGGATTCACCATCAGCATCAAACACATTAGCGACACCGCACAATCTACCTTCCAAAATTCGGGCTTTACGCAAGTATATGATGGGATTCGAGTGATGACTACAGGATGGAACGACCTTCAACTCTCAACCCCATTTGCCTGGAACGGCACCGACCACATCCTAGTACAAGTCTGCTTCTCGAAGCATGCACAGACGGGAGACATACCCGTAGTTCTCGGTAGCACCTCTTTTAACTCTGTGCTAATCGGCGACATTACTGGTTGGAACAGCATTACTAAAAACGGGTGTCTCATGCCCTATCTAAGTAAGAACAAGAAGCGACCAAATATGCGCTTCAACTTTACGCCAACGCTTCATCAAACGGACGCACATATGCTCAGCTCTGGAAAGAGATTACACCCGGCCGTTGCCGACCTCAATGCGGACGGCTACCCTGATGTTATTGTCGGCAATATGAGCGGCGGTCTTCACTATTACCAAGGCAAGGCCTTCAACAGTATCAGTGTTGAAGAGGAAGTGTTGAACATCGAAACAGGTATCCTTCCAAACCCGAGCACTGGAACTGTTTTATTTGAGGCCTCAGAGGCCTCTGAAGTTGCACTTTATGATCTATTGGGTAAAAAAGCAGGCACGTATGAGGTGGGGACTCTACACCTGCTGAACCTGCCCAAAGGATTATACGTTGTGCATTTCAAAGACGACAAGGGCAACATCCTAGCCACTAAGAAACTCGTCCTTCAGTGATGTCTGAAATAGTTGTTCTTTTTGACGGCCCATGTACATTGTGCAACAAGAGTGTCGACTGGATCCATTACAGAGATTTCCACGGCAATTTCTCCTTCGCGTCTTTGCAAAGCAACTGGGCAGCGGAACATCTACCCGAACATTTAAAGAGTGAAGATTCGGTCGTTTTATTTATGCATGGCCAATTCTACATTCGTTCCAAAGCCGCCTTGCTAGTACTCGAGCAGCTGCCCGGTTACCGCTGGACCAAAGTGTTTCACCTTGTGCCTACCTTTTTACGAGACCTGGTGTATCGAATCATTGCCAAGACACGCTATCGGTTCTTTGGCAAAGGCTATTGTACAATAGTTTCTGGGGAAAGAATGCTAAAATGAGTCTCGAAAATTTTCGCATAAAAATCCCCCGAGCGCTGCGCGCTCGGGGGTTTCTATTTCGCCCCTACGGGGTCTATTTCGCGCCCTTAGGGCTTATAGATTCTCGTCCAGTGCAGCGTTCATCTTGCGAACTGCAGCAGCAGAAGCTTCAAACTTCTCTTTCTCGTCAGCGCTTAGATCAAACTCTACTACTTTCTCCCAACCGTTCTTACCAACGATTACTGGAACACCGATACAGATATCTTCTTGACCGTACTCGCCGTTAAGCAATACAGAACACGGGAACATTTTCTTTTGGTCGCGTACAATGCTCTCAACCAACTCTGCTCCTGCAGCACCTGGTGCATACCATGCAGAAGTTCCGATGAGACCTGTCAATGTTTTACCACCTACCATAGTTTCAGCAACAACATACTCTTGCTGCTCTTGCGTCAAGAATTGAGTCACTGGCATGCTGTTATACGTAGCATGGTTAATCAATGGAATCATAGTAGTATCACCGTGACCCCCGATTACCTGACCTTGAAGATCGTTAGGCGAACAACCGAGTTGCTCAGACAAACGGTACTTGAACCGTGCAGAATCTAGGATACCACCCATACCGATGATGCGGTTCTTTGGCAATCCTGAGCTCTTCGACGTCAAATACGTCATCGTATCCATTGGGTTAGAGATCACAACGATGATGATTTCAGGGCTGTGCTTGATCAAGTTCTCAGTTACCATCTGTACGATCTTCGCATTCGTGCCAATCAACTCCTCACGAGTCATCCCTGGCTTACGAGGAATACCTGAAGTAATTACTGCTACAGCAGAACCGGCAGTCTTGCTGTAATCGTTGGTTGAACCTACTACTTTTGAATCGAAACCGTTCAAGGTTGCAGTTTGGTTCATATCCATCGCTTTACCTTCTGCAAATCCTTCCTTGATATCAAGTAGTACGATTTCTTCAGCCAATTCACGACGAACCATGTTCTCAGCTACTGTAGCACCTACGTTACCGGCACCAACAACAGTAATTTTCATATGTGTTTGATTTTAATGTTATTCTGGTCCTACAAATGTACTTCACAGACCGCGATTATTTATCCTCTCGCTGAGAAAACCGGGCAATTGATATAGCTTCAAAATTCCAACTCTACGTTGTACCTTTGTAGCATCAAAATTACCCTTTTATGGTAGCTTTAAAACTCATCGGAATCACTGTAGTACTGCTCGGACTTGGCGTAGCGGGAATTGCTATTAAAATCTGGGCGAAAAAGGACGGAGAATTCGCCGGTACCTGTGCCTCGCAAAGCCCATTTTTAAATCAAGATGGGGAGACGTGTTCGTACTGCGGAAAGAACCCGAATCAGTGTGAGAACAACCTCGAGCAAGCTTAATTAGGTTCGTACGCCGACCATCCTTCGGTCTTCTGTACTTCTAATTCTCCTTTCACATTGCCAACGATAAAGTAGGCTTCAACATCTGGAAATTGCGCAACCAATTGTAAGGCATTCGGCCCTGCAACCATACACGCAGTGGCTAATGCATCTGCCAATGTCGCATTAGAAGCAATAATACTCGCTGATAAGACATTGCTTATCACCGGCTGACCAGTTTCCGGATCTATCGTATGCACCACCTTCTGACCGCTTTCATCGACCCAGAACTTTCTGTAGTTCCCGCTCGTAGCAAGCGACATAGAGTCTAAGGCAATGATGGTCTGGAATTGACCAGGAATGCGGTCCTCTACCGGCTTTTCAATACCTATACGCCATCCACGGCCTTTCACATTTTCGCCTTTACAACGCACCTCACCGCCTACCTCAACCATGTAGTTTTTTACGCCTTGGGCGGTTAAATAATCGGCGATAATATCCACCGTATACCCCTGTGCAATTGCATTCACATCAACTTGAAACCCTGAAGGCAAAGCATACAGTGAATCTGGTTCAGGCAAGGCCAATTTAGTACTGCCCACATATTTTAAAAGGCTATCTACATTGACATTGTCGTTGTAATCTCCACCCGAAAAGCCCCACGCTTTAATCACCGGAGCTATGGTAATGTCAAATTGGCCCGAAGTGAGCTCAGTATACAATTTTGACAAGGTGATAACACGCGCAAAAGCCGTACTAATGCGAACAGAGTCCCCACGGTTTAATCGGGAAATTTCGCTGTCGCTTACCCACAAACTCATCTGCTGATCCATCGCTTTTAGGATACTGTCTATTCCCTCGCGATAGTCAACACCTTGTGGTACCAAATAGGATATGCTGTAGGTTGAACCCTGGGCTGGACCTTGGTTGGTCACTTGCACCAGTTCAGGCGTTGAACTGCAGGAAATTAGCATTGCAGTTGCACTAAGAATAGAAAGGAAGTATCTCATGCTATAAAAGTAAAAAAGCCGCTCCTGACGGAGCGGCTTTGAAAATAAATCTTTGGGATTAACCACCGAAGTCGTCAAAACTAACGTTCTCTGGCGGTACACCGAAGTCGTCTACCATCTTCAGAACCGCTGCATTCATTAGCGGTGGTCCACAGAAGTAGAACTCGATATCTTCAGGTGCATCGTGGTGGTTCAAGTAGTTATCGATTACCGCTTGGTGTACGAATCCTACGAAGCCATCACCTTCGTCATCCATGTTCTCCTTAGCATTCCAGTTGTCCTCTGGTAGTGGCTCTGACAATACTAGGTGGAACTTAAAGTTCGGGAACTGCTCTTCAATCTGACGGAAATCGTCAAGGTAGAACAACTCGCGCTTAGAACGACCACCGTACCAGTAGCTCACCTTACGGCCAGTCTTCAACGTGTGGAACAAGTGGAACAAGTGCGAACGCATTGGTGCCATACCAGCACCACCACCGATATACAACATTTCAGCGTCAGTCTCTTTGATGAAGAATTCACCATAAGGACCTGAAATAGTCACTTTATCGCCTGGTTTTTGATCAAATACGAATGAAGAACAAACCCCTGGGTTTACATCCATCCATCCGCCTTTCTTACGGTCGAACGGTGGTGTAGCAATACGAATGTTCAACATTACGATATTACCTTCTGCTGGGTGATTGGCCATAGAATACGCACGGAAAAGTGGCTCTGGGTTGACCATCTTAAGATCCCATAATTTGAACTTATCCCACTCTGCTTGGAACTCGTCAGGAGCCTTGCCCAATTTCGGGTGAGACGTAATATCAATGTTCTTGAAATCTACAGTTGTTGCAGGTACATCTACCTGGATGTAACCACCAGCTTCGAAGTCTAGTGTTTCACCTTCCGGCAGTTTTACGACAAACTCTTTAATGAAAGATGCTACGTTGTAGTTACTTACAACTTCACATTCCCACTTCTTGATACCGAAGATCTCTTCAGGTACTTTAACGTTCATGTCGTTCTTCACCTTGATCTGACATCCTAAACGCCAGTTATCCGCAATCTCTTTACGGTTGAAGAATCCTGTTTCTGTAGGTAGAATTTCACCACCACCCTCAGTTACTTGACACTTACACATACCACAAGTACCACCACCACCACAAGCAGATGGCAAGAAGATCTTTTGGTTGCTCAAAGTGTTCAACAGGGTCGTTCCTGATTCTACTTCTACATCATCTCCGTTGATGTTCAATTTTACCGGACCGCTTGGAGACAAACGCGCTTTTGCCTGCAATAGAATCGTCACCAACAAAAGGATAACGAGTACGAAGACAACTACCGATGAAAGAACTACTGTGCTAGATAAAAACATAGCTACTGTACTTATTATAATTTAATACCCATGAAGCTCATGAACGCGATACCCATCAAACCTGTAATGATGAAGGTAATTCCAAGACCGCGTAAAGGAGCAGGAACGTTTGAATAGCGGATTTTCTCGCGGATGGCAGCGATAGCAACGATGGCCAAGAACCAACCCACACCTGAACCGATACCGTATACCACCGCTTCAGCGATAGTACCGAAAGCACGCTCTTGCATGAAGAGTGAACCTCCGAGGATAGAACAGTTTACAGCGATAAGCGGCAAGAAGATACCCAAAGCGCTGTATAGTGCAGGTGCAAATTTCTCAACGATCATCTCGATCAACTGTACCATCGAAGCAATAACTGCGATGAACATGATGAACGAAAGGAAGCTAAGGTCTACATCTACGAACTCTTCACCCAACCAAGCTAATGCACCAGGCTTCAAAACATAGTTTTCAAGCAACCAGTTTACCGGAAGAGTGATGGTCAATACGAATGTTACAGCAATACCTAAGCCAACAGCAGTTTTTACTGTTTTAGATACTGCGAGGTAAGAACACATACCTAGGAAGTATGCGAAGATCATGTTCTCAATAAAGATTGAGCGAACAAATAAGTTGATTAATTCTTGTCCCATGTCGGCTTAGTTTTCTTCAATGAGTTTAGTGTTTTTCGCACGTTGCGCCCAGATGATTAGACCTACAACGATCAAAGCCATCGGAGGGAACAAGAAGAACCCGTTGTTGGCATAGAATCCTCCGTTTGCGATGTACCAGCTATCTGGAATCACTTGGAAGCCAAGCAGCGCACCAGAACCTAGCAGTTCGCGGAAGAAGGCAACAGCGATGAGAATGACACCGTAACCGATAGAGTTACCGATACCGTCCAAAAAGGCTTTCCATGGACCATTACCAAGCGCGAAGGCTTCAAAGCGTCCCATGATAATACAGTTCGTAATGATCAGACCAACAAATACAGAAAGCTGCTTGCTTACATCGTAGGCGAAGGCTTTTAGGAATTGGTCCACCAAGATTACCAAAGAGGCAACTACTACGAGCTGCACGATAATACGGATACGGTTTGGGATAAGGTTACGAATCAACGAAATGATTACGTTACCTGCGGCCAATACAAACATTACAGAAAGTGACATTACGATAGCCGGCTCAAGTTTAACCGTAATCGCAAGTGCAGAACAGATACCCAGTACCTGGACTGTAATTGGGTTGTTGTCGTTGAATGGATCAGAAAGCAGTCTCTGATTTTTCTTCGAGAACAACGATTCTTTTTGTTTTACTTCTGTACTCATGGCTTAGATGTTTTTGAAGTATTCAGCGTATGGTGCAAGACAATCTGTTAGCATGTCGTTTACACCATTAGAAGTAATCGTACCTCCAGAGATACCATCTACGGCGTAATCACCAGCAGAAGTACCTGCTTTAACTACTGAAATCGATTTAAACATTCCCGCTTCAGAGATTTTCTTCCCTGGGAATTGGTCGGTAAACATTGGCGTCGTGATTTCGGCACCAAGACCTGGCGTTTCACTCTTGTGATCAAAAGTTGCACCAACTACAGTATTACCGTCGCTCTCCAAAGCTAAGTAGCCCCAAACAGGACCCCAAAGACCTTTTCCGCGCATTGGAATAATGTAGTACGTATCGCCTTCTTTCTCTGCCACGTACAATGGAACCGAACGGTCCATATTACCCGCCTTAATGGCTGCCGCCATGTCAATATCGAAAGCTGCTGATGCATCTTCAGATACTACTGTTCCGCCCTCAAGAGTCAAGCTTTGCTTGATGTACTCTCCAAAGGCTGCATCAGATTCTGAG
>JACESW010000006.1 GCA_013911625.1 Cryomorphaceae bacterium
TTAATGGATATGGCGATACGCTGCTTATTCGTGCTATGGGAATAGGCGGTTGGATGGTCCAGGAAGGCTATATGCTTCAAACCGCTTCATTTGCAAATCCACAACACAAGATAAAGGATACTATTGAAGACCTTATTGGAGCTACAGCGACACAGGCTTTTTACGACGCCTGGCTAGAAAACCATTTTAATAAAGCAGACGTGGATAGCATGGCGGCTTGGGGTTTCAATACCATTCGAGTTCCCATGCATTACAATCTATTCACCCTGCCGATCGAAGAGGAACCTGTGCTTGGACAAAATACCTGGCGCACGAAGGGATTCAATCTTTTAGATTCAGTGGTTACTTGGGCAGAAGATGCAGGATTATATGTCATTTTAGATCTTCATGCAGCTCCTGGGGGTCAGGGATATGATCAGGGTATTAGTGATTACGATCCTACTAAGCCTTCTTTGTGGGAAAGTGTGCACAATAGAACAAAGACGGTAGCGCTCTGGAAAAAATTGGCGGAAAAGTTTGCCACAGATACTACCATCGCTGGGTATGATTTAATCAACGAACCCAACTGGAACTTACCGGGTGGGACGTTGCTAAGAAATCTTTACGAAGACATCACAGATAGTATACGAACCGTGGATACCAACCACATCATCTTTATAGAAGGGAATTGGTTCGCAAATACATTTACGGGATTGACGCCTCCATGGGACAACAACATGGCCTATTCACCTCATAAGTATTGGTCTCCGGTAAATAGTATCGCTGACATTCAGTATGGATTGGACCTAAGAGATACGTACAACGTGCCTATCTGGTTTGGTGAAACGGGTGAAAACTCCAATGCTTGGTACACGGGTTTAATTAGCATTATGGAATCCGAGGGAGTCGGCTGGGCGTGGTGGCCATTGAAGAAGGTCGAGACCATAAATGCCCCTCTAAGCATCACTAAGAATCTTGGGTATCAGCAGTTGTTGAATTATTGGAGCGGTAATGCGAGCGCTCCGTCTGTTGCAGATGCTACAGCGGCACTCATGCAGCTTGCAACCAACCTTAAAGCTGAGAATTGTACCTACAATAGAGGGGTCATCGATGCAATGTTTAGACAGATTTACGATCCTACTGCATTGCCATGGAAGGAGCACACTATTCCGGGTATTGTTCACGCTTCAGAATATGACATGGGTCCTTTAGGAGTCGCTTATTACGACACAGAATCCATGCAATTGAACCCCCCGCCCGCATGGAACAGTGGCTGGACGTATAGAAATGATGGGGTAGATGTGCAGGCATTCTCAGATTTCGTGAATAGTAATGGCTACTGTGTGGGCTGGGTAGATACGGACGACTGGATGCAATACACTGTAGAGATTGCGCAAGACAGTGTGTACACGATCAAAGTGCGTCAAGGTGCAAACGGTGCTACTGGCGGAAACTTTTACTTTGAAGCGGACGGCGTAAAATTGACCCCGAACTATTACGCTTCGAATACAGGAAGCTGGTCTATTCTGGCGGATAAGGTAATTCCCAATGTCATTCTATCTTCTGAGGATAAGACGCTTCGCTTTGTAGCGAATAGCGGTGGCTTCAATGTCGCCAGCTTTGAATTTATCCCAACGGGAAGTACAACAGCATTGGATGCTGAATATGTTAGTTCAAATACATACAGCTATACTGAAATTGAGGTCAAAACCAACAAGCCTTTGGACACGACCCAGCTTGGAAATTTTGCCTCTTATTACGTTACGATAAATGGAAATCAGGCATCGGTGGTGAACATCGCACCTAGTCCAAACAATGTTCGAAACTTCATCTTGACGCTGAATCAGAACATGACCTTTTTAGATGAAATGAAGGTTTCTTATTCAGGAACTGCCCTTAAGGCTAAGGATGGAACGGCTGTAGATCCATTCACTCAGGAATTGGTTGAAAACACATTACCGACAGTACATGTCATTCCGGGTAAAATAGAAGCAGAAGCCTATTCTAGCATGGATGGAATTTCATTGGAGAACACATCCGATGTTGGTGGCGGGCAGAACATCGGTTATCTAGACGGTGGAGATTATTTGCTGTACGATATCAAGGTGTTAAACAATGCTACCTATTCCATTGATTACCGCCACGCTTCACAAAGCAACGGTAAGATTCAATTTGAATTGTACGATACGTCAGGAACGTACCTAAGCAATATGCCAGAAGTCACATTACCTTCGACCGGTGGATGGCAAACGTGGAACACGACTAGTGGAAATGCTGGTGTGCTGACACAGGGCGATTACATCTTGAAGTTGAATGTTATTCAAGCTCCTGTGAACATCAATTGGTTTGAGTTTATTCAAGGAATAGGTGTAGAAGAGGAAATGGCTTCAGACAACCTTATGGTATATCCAAATCCAGCACAAGATGGATTCAAGCTAGGTGGCATGTGGGCTGAAGGAGCCCCGCTCGAAATTTATGTGTATGACGAGTCCGGTAGGCTTTGGATTAAAGAGTCGCTGACCTATGCTTCGGATCGCGTTATTTCTACCAAGGAGTTATCTACAGGGACCTATCTCGTAACTGTAGTTTCTTCTGGAAAAAGGTTTACAGAAAAACTCCTAATTGTCCAATGATACGTTTCATAGGCGTTCTACTTTCTTTTGCTGCGTTATTTGCTGCTTGTTCTAGACGACCTTCTTGTGAAGAGTCTGTTTTAGTGGATGAGGGAATAGTAGGTAATTGGGAAATCTATCAGAGAACAGATGCAGTCACGATGCTACCCGCATTCCTTCAAGGCGAAGACTTGATCATAACAGACGATTCTCTTTGTGACGATCTCCAAGGTCTTTGGGAGTACAGGTCGTCAAACAGTGAAAACGGCGGCGAATTTACTTTGGACACGGCACTTCAAGAGATTCTCTTTTTTACCCCAGCGTATAGTTTTCGATGGGACTATATTGTGGTCGATTATGATAATCTGGTTTTTGAATACAACGATGGCGGCCTCGATATTCGAGAACTTTGGCGTCGCAAATAAATTAGTTCGAGAACCAAAGCATTTGTAAGGATGCCTCGGCAGTAGTCATGTCTTTCGCTTCTCTGATGTAGTGGCTTTTTGTGCCCTCTACCGTCCTAACGATGTACGGTAATTGAATGTTCTCACCATCTCGTAAGACGCTGATCTCGATGGTCTCGCCCGGTTGAAGCGCCTGTGGCCCAGAGAAAAGATTGTCGTCTAGAATACTCACCTTATCGCCTGGTTTAAATCCGACAAAATCATTTTTGCCAACCTTCTTGATGGTCATTTTTTGACCAACAATCAATCTACTGCGCTTCACATCGTTATCGTTCACCGGATGTGCAATCAAGGGACCCACATAGTTTCTATCGTATTCGACGCCGACTTTTGCCAAATAGGATTGAATAGGGAGTTCTTCTCGCCCTGTGACATAACTATCAAAGAATTGTTGAAGATCAGGATGAACAAGACTAACAAACTCTTCGATGATTTCATCGTCATTAAAACTTTCATTAGGGCCGTATTTGTCGCGGAGGGTAAGGATGATATCGTGCAAGTCTTTCTCGCCTTGGGTCAACTCCATGATGCGAATATCGAGTAGCGCGCCTATTAAGGCGCCTCTTTGGTAGACCTGACCGTATTGCTTTTTGTATGGTTTATCCAAGACGTTTTCACTCATCTCAGTGAAGGACATTTTCTTGGTTGGATAGCGTGCGGCACTACGAATCTTGCCTTTTAAAACCTTGGTAAGGTACTCGTCTTTGGTGATGACACCGCCTTTGACCTGGCTGATGCCTGCAAAGTACTCTGTGATGCCTTCGTACAGCCAAAGGTGCTTACTCATCTTTGGCTCGATATAGTTGAAGTTTCCAATTTCTTCGCTGTGCAGTCCTAATGGAGTGAGGATGTGGAAGAATTCGTGGATACAAACATCGGCCATACCGTCAAGTACAGTGGTACCGCCAAAATCGGGGAGGTAGTATACAGAACTGTTGCCGTGTTCAAGTGCCCCAAACCCTTTGCCTGCTAATTTTCTCAACGCTTTAAATATGGTGCCGATTTTAATCTCCGAACCGTTGAATAAGCTTTCAAATTCAGTGTGGTCTTTTATGTAAAAAATGAAGGCGTAATTGTCTACGGGGAGATCACCTTGTAAGAAGGCTTCAATGGCCTTCATGCTGGTTTCTACCTGTTTGTAGATGTCCCTAGAAAGTTCACGACCATTCTCAGTGAATACGCCGATGGTCACTTTAGCACCGCCTAACATAAATGAAGTAGTATCTGGCTTGCTCACCATTACCGGGCAATCCAAAAAATGGTGGTAGTCGCGGGCGTAGAAGTTTTGAGTGTTTCCGTAGGAATAGCTTTCCATAGCGCTTAAGCCGTATAGGCTAGGGCTTTTATTTACTTCAAGTGATACTGGTAAATCTTCAAGTCCTTCAAAAAACCCAAAATAACCAGCGGCATTCAGTAGAAAGTTTCGGCGCTCCTGGTTATTTGTCCCAGCAGGCTCAAAAACTTTATTCTTGCGAATTTTCGCATCGAAGCTGTCTTCTGCCCAGTATTCTAGTTTAGCTGGTTTGCCTTTGATGGAATAGGTGTTCTTCTTCTTGGAAACTTTTAGGGTTTTTCCAGAAGCGTCGAATGCTTTAAAATCGTGGATGAATCGGCCGTAATCCAAAGTGGCGTAGGTGCCTGGGATGGTCGCTGGGAAATTAAATCTGTATTTGCCGTCTGGGCTGTTGCCAAGCTTAGTTAGCGTTGCGTCGACTGTGACTTTCACACGATCGTCTACCACGTTGGTGAGGTCGATTTTATAAGAATTTGAGCCGGTTTTCTGGGAAAAGGCGCTTAAAGAGTAGAGGAGGGCTAAAACAAGAATAGAGTTCTTCATTATCCAAGTATTTATGACAATAAAGATACACCAAGGGGGGATTAGGAAAGGTCATAAAAATAGGAACCCCCACCGAAGCCGCGGTGGGGGTTCCAAACACTCTGAAACGTATGATTAAGCCGCCTCTTCTTTCGTGCTAACAGCAAGAGAGTAGATAACTAGACCGAATCCAATTTTGTTAACCGCATCACCAATGTTGTAAACAACATCCATATATGCAGATGCAGCAGCTGGGTCAGAAACTAATTGCATTCCGAACAAACCGCCTGGTGTACCCAAGATGTAACCTAATGGGTAAATTGCCCATCCTACTAAAACGAACCAGAAAAGAACTTTTACTGCTTTCGCTACTGCAGGACCAGCGTTGGCTGCCAACTGAGCCACTTCTCCTTTCCACACCAAGAATACGATGTAGAAGTAAGCAGCACCAGAGATAACACCCCAAAGAACTGAAGACTCACGGTAAATTGTCTCACCGAGGTAACCAGTTACAAGCATAACTACAGACGCAAAGATGAGTTTCCATAGAAGACCCATTTTAGCACCAGCTTTCTTTGTGATCAAGTAGAACTCAACACACATTAGTGGTACAGTTAGCGTCCAGTCAACGTAACGGAAGAATGTTGGAGATTCTCCAGTTTCGAAGTGGTAGCTTCTCATGTAGTAGTAGTGTACGAACGCGATGAACGTAATCAAACCACTAACCAATAAAGAAGTACGCCATTTCTTATCTACGTTCCACATTTCGAAGAAGAAGAACACAGATGCAGCCATCATAGCCATACAGCCTACGAAAAACGTAAACGAAGTAACGGTTGTGATGTCAGTGTAGGCAGTTAAATCTACTGCCGCGTTGCTAGCACTTACGCTAGCCAATAAAGTTGTCAATGACATGGTGTATAATTATTAAAGGTTATAACTACCACTTAACTGCCCCATATGGAATTTGTTCACAGACGTTTAAAATTGAGTAAAAAAACTTAAACAATACCTGTTTTTCATCGTTTTAAACGCTGATTACATCCATTTTCACCCCTTTTCGAGAACAAAACAACGTGTTTCGGGTTCATTAAAATAAAAGGTCGTTTAGACATTTAATAGTAATCGTGTATACTTTTGGACTCATAGGATTAGGAGCTGCAAATTCTTTGCTCTTGTTGCACATGGAAAAAGAAGGCTTGCTGGAGGAATCGGCAGGTATAGTATTTGACCACAGCTTCAAAGCAATGAACGATAAGACCTATTGTTTCTGGGCCTATCCTGACGATGAAATCGTACAGGACTTAGGAGCAGAGATTAAGCATAGCTGGTCTAGAGTAGTTTCTGGTAATAAGGCAGAACACCTGAAGGGTATGCGTTATTATATGGTAGAAAGTATTGCGCTTTACGACAAGACCCGAGCCTTATTAGAGCGCCATCCAAACATCAAAGCATCCAATGCGGAGGTTCGAGAGATAGAAGACCACGATGTTTACATCGATCTTCATACCAATGAAGGAAGCTATCAAGCCTTAAAGGTGTACGACAGTCGTCCGCCGTCAATCAATGAGGTTATAGGTCAAACCGTTTGGCAAAGCTTTGAGGGTTGGAAGGTTTCCTTTGATAAGCCAAAGTTCAATGAGGAGACCATGCGCCTGATGGATTTCAATATTCCACAAAGCGGCTTCACACAATTTGTTTACGTTTTACCCACGAGTAAGACTGAAGCGCTTATCGAGCTTACAAGATTTGGAAATGAATTACTCTCACCAGAACTGGCCAAGGATTTATTGCGCAACTATCTACTGACCTTCAATGGCAATTACAGTATTAATGATATTGAACGGGGCGTATTACCTATGTCTCAGAACGCTGAGCAGTACCACCGCAGTACAAAAGTAATCTCAACGGGTGCTCGTGCGGGCAAGTTGAAAGCGACTACAGGCTATGCGTTTAAAAACATGTACGAGCACGGCCGAGAAATTGCGGTGAACGAATCATTGAATAAATCCACAAACCCTTGGTTTGGATTGCCTTCAAGAGGCGGTGGTCGTTTTGCTTTTTATGATTTTGTCTTGCTCTTTATTTTGAAGTTTAGACCGCACTGGGGGAAAAGTATTTTCACCCGACTTTTTAAATCAAAGCCTACCGCAGAGGTATTTACCTTCTTGGATGAAAAGAGTAGCGTACGATGGGAAATTGGCATGTTTGCTCGATTGAATAAACGCAAATTTATTTGGAGTGCCGTGGTATCGGCTTTTGCTTTTATGTTGTCCAAACCACAGCGTTGGGTGCCTATTGTGTTTTCCCTTTTGGCACTTGCCATCAACCATTTTTCGCCAGGATATGGCACCAATCTAGGTATTGGCTTGTTGCTGTTCTTCCTCTTTTTGGTTGGGATTCCTCACGGCGCACTCGATGGATTTTCACATGCGCGTAATTTGAAGTTACCGGCATTTATCGCTCGTTACCTTGGTATTATGGCATTGGTAGTATTGTTATGGTTGGTTAGTCCGATAGCAGGCCTTGTGTTCTTCCTCATATATAGTGCGTGGCATTTTGGCGAGACAGACCTTATTGAATGGCAGCGATCAAACGCTGGACTATCATTTTTATGGGGCACCTTGCTTCTAGGAATTGTCTTACTTTCTCATATTGAGGAAGTGAATACCATGATGGGTTATATGAATGTACCTGCATGGCCTGTCGAAGCCGGGCTGGCAATTTCTTTGGTGAATATGATGCTCTTCCTTGGATTTATGTGTGCCTTCTGGTTCAGATCGGCCGCTTGGGCACTTTCTTTAATGGCTTTGGCATTAGGGACACAGTTGCCCTTGGTATTGAGCTTTGGCGTGTATTTCGTTTTGCAACACAGCTTAACGGGTTGGGGACATTTACGCACGACAGAAAACTGGACGCATAGCGGTATGTTCATTAAAGCGCTGCCTTTTACAGCCGGTGCCGTGATTATGTTTTTGGTGATATACCAGTTTGACCGCAGTTCAATTTGGCAGTGGTCGAGCTATTTCCTCATTTTCTTAAGCGCATTGAGTCTACCTCATATTTACTTTATGTCGCGCTTATACAAAGAAATCTAGGCCAATTTTTTACGCAAGGTGATGTGCGTAATCTCTGGCCACATACCTACACGACCCGGGAAGGCCAAGAATCCGAATCCTCTATTTACATGCAGGACCTGACCGTCCGGTTCAGGGTACAATCCAGCCCACTTTGGGTATTTGAATTTTACAGGAGACCATTTGATCCAACCGGGAATCTCAATCCCAAACTGCATGCCGTGCGTATGACCACTTAAGGTGAGGTGCACTTTTTTGGAGTGTTGTTTGACTTCGGCATCAAAATGCGATGGATCGTGACTCAGCAATACGGTAAAGGCATCTTTAGGAATACCGTTTAAGGCCTCTTGTAAATCACCGTATTGGGGGAAAGGGGGCAGGCCCCAGTTCTCTACGCCCGCCAGATAAAGACGTTGCTCATTACGCTCGAAGAATCGGCTTTCGTTCAGGAGAAGGTCCATGCCCATCTCGGCATGGATTTCTTTGAGTCGATCCAAATTATCCACCTTCGCTTGAGCGGAGGGGAAGCGCCAATAGTCGCCATAATCGTGATTTCCCAGGATGGAGAACACACCGTTCTTCCCATTGAGTTTTTTAAATGTATCGATCCACGGCTCTGCTTCAGTGGCAATATTGTTGACCATATCTCCGGTGAACATGATGGCATCTGCACCGAGTTCGTTGACCATTTGAACACCGTATTCTACCTTTTCTTGATTGTCAAAGGATCCGCTATGAATGTCGGAGATCTGAGCAATAGTGAATCCGTCGAATTCATCAGGAAGGTCTTCAAATTCTAAGGTGTGGCTGATCACACGGTAACGGTAGCGTCCTTTCCAAATACCGTCGATGATGGCAATAAACGGAATGGCCGCGAGACCTAAAGCAATCTGTGAGATGAAGGTTCGGCGTCCCGGCAGGGTGGTAGGCTGGGTAGTGGCGGCACGAAAAAGGAATTGGCCCAAACGGGTAATATCCTCGATCAATAATGGGAGGACAGCGACCAATTTTGGAACGGCCAACAAGATGCTTGCTCCCATCAGGACACCGAGGTATTTATAATCTACTTTACCGCTGCTCATGAGCACGGAAATGCTGACACTTAGAATGATGTAGGCGAGCGTGATTCCCCAATAAATCCATGGGGTGGCGGTAGAACGGAAGACGGTTTTGAAAGCTTGATAGGCGTATAGGTCTATGGCAAGTACAAATCCCAGGGTAAAGAGGATTCTAAAGATCATAATATCTGAATGTATACTGAGTATCAACGCCATGGGAAGCGTATTGTTTTCCGTCCACAAAACTCGTTATTTAAGTGGGAAGTAGCTAACTTCCGATTTCAATATTTCCACTCATGGGTCAAGACACTCCTGCAGCTGAAAAAAAGCTGTTTTTATTAGATGCTTACGCGCTTATTTTTCGTGCATACTTCGCCTTTGCGAAGAATCCACGCATTACTTCAGGCGGTTTAGATACTTCTGCGATTTATGGTTTTACCAGTGCACTATTGGATCTATTAAGTAAGGAGAATCCGTCTCATATCGCTGTTTGTTTTGATTTGCCGCAGCCGACAGAGCGTCATGAAATCTTCCCAGAGTACAAGGCGAATAGAGATGCTACCCCAGAGGCCATTAAACTGGCTGTTCCGTACATCCATAAAATTTTAGAGGCATTTAAAATTCCGGCCTTAGGTGTACCAGGCTATGAGGCCGATGATGTTATAGGTACCCTAGCAAAAAAAGCGGAGCAAGAAGGGTTCACCACCTACATGATGACACCTGATAAGGATTTTGGGCAGCTGGTGAGCGAGAATATATTTATGTACCGCCCGGCGCGCGGGGGGAATCCTCCAGAAGTTTGGGGCGAGGCTGAGGTCTGTGAGAAGTTCGACCTCGATAATGTCCAGCAGGTTATTGACTACTTAGGCATGATGGGCGATGCTGTTGACAATATCCCCGGTCTACCCGGAGTAGGAGCAAAAACAGCGAGCAAGCTGTTGAAGCAATACGGCTCGCTAGAAGAAACCTTGGAACATGCAGATGAGATTAAGGGAAAGTTGGGAGAGAAGATTCGTGACAATGCCGAACTGGGTATTTTATCCAAGCGTTTGGCGCGAATTATCACAGAGGTGCCTATTGATCTCGCACCAGAAACCTTGACTAGAGACCCGTGGGATCAGGACGGTTTGATGGACATTTTCGAAGAGCTTGAGTTTAGAACGCTTGGCCGTCGATTGGGATTAAAAAGAACCGGTGAGGAATCGGCCGAAGCTGCGCCAGCGCCAACAAAGAAAGTAAAGCTTACGTCCAACGATCAAATGAGTTTGTTCGGTGGAGACGATGCGCCGACACAAGAGGCTGCTGTGGTAAGTTCAAGAAATTCTGTGGCCAATTCCGACCACCTTTATCAACTGGTTGAAACTATCGAGGAGGCAAGACAGTTGGCCTACTTATTGGCTGAAAAGTCTTCGGTGGCCTTTGATACTGAGACTACCTCTTTGAATGTTTTGGATGCGGAAGTCGTAGGTATGAGTTTTTCGTATGCTTCCGGTAAGGCGTATTACGTTCCGGTGCCTGCGGATAGAGCAAAAGCCGAAGAGTGGCTTATGGTGTTTAAGCCTTTCTGGGATAGTGCGGGTGAAAAAATTGGCCAGAACATCAAATACGATTTGAGTGTCTTGATGAACTATGGCGTTGAGGTGAAGGGGCCATTGTTTGATACGATGATCGCCCATTATTTGATTCAGCCCGACATGCGCCATAATATGGATATTCTCGCAGAGACTTATCTAAATTATGAGACCATTTCCATTGAGTCTATCCTTGGAAAGAAAGGAAAGAATCAGAAAAATATGCGCGATATTGAACCGGCTGCGGTGCTTGATTATGCGGCAGAAGACGCGGATATCACTTTCCAACTCAAGCAGGTTTTTGAGCCAAAACTGTCAGAAACAGGCGTAGATAAAGTGTTCCACAATATTGAAATGCCGCTTGTGCCTGTGCTCGCTCGTATGGAGCGCGAGGGTATTAAGGTGGATGTAGATGCCCTGAATAGCTACAGTGGAGAATTGGGTGAAATTATTGTTCGATTAGAGCATGAGATCATTGAGATGGCAGGACGTCCGTTTAATGTGGGCTCCCCACGACAGTTGGGTGAGGTGTTGTTCGATGATTTAAAGCTCTCGGACAAGCCTAAGAAAACAAAGACCGGCCAATATGCCACTTCCGAAGCGATACTTGAAGGATTGCGCAAGAGCCATCCCATTATCGAGCATATTCTCAACTTCCGCGAGTTGAAGAAATTGAAGAGCACGTATGTAGACGCCTTGCCAGAATTGGTTCACGATGTGACGGGTAGAATTCACACAAGCTTTAATCAGACGGTCGCTGCGACGGGTCGATTGTCTTCGACCAATCCTAATCTTCAAAACATTCCAATCCGAACAGAAAACGGCCGTAAGGTGCGTGCGATGTTCGTACCTGCCAATGAAGAGCACATACTCATGGCGGCGGATTACAGCCAGATTGAGCTCCGTGTCATTGCAGCATTAGCGGGCGACGAGGCAATGATTAGTGCTTTTAAGAACGGCGAAGACATTCACCGTGCTACTGCAGCAAAGGTGTTTGAGGTGGCTCCTGAAGAAGTGACTAGAGAACAACGTTCGAATGCAAAAACGGTTAATTTTGGTATCGTCTACGGGGTGAGCGCCTTTGGATTGAGTCAGCAAACTGATATGAGCCGTAAGGAAGCGAAAGCAGCCATTGACGGATACTTTAGAACTTATCCAGGCATCAAGGAGTACATGGATAAACAAGTGGCCGTTGCTCGTGATAAGGGATATGTTGAAACGATCACAGGTCGACGTCGCTATTTAAAGGATATTGATAGCCGTAATGCAGTAGTTCGTGGACACAGCGAACGCAACGCAGTCAATGCACCCATCCAAGGGTCTGCAGCAGATATTATCAAACTTGCCATGATTGAGCTTGATCGTGCCATGCGTGATGCCAATATGAAGTCAAAAATGCTGTTACAGGTTCACGATGAATTGGTTTTTGATGCTCGTATTGAGGAATTAGAGGCTTTAAAATCATTGGTCATTGAAAAGATGGAAGCGGCTGTTTCCCTCGCTGTTCCTATGGTCGCGGAGGTAGGAACTGGAGCGAATTGGCTCGAAGCACACTAAATTTTCCAGGAGAACGTCAAGACGTTGCTAATTATAGTATATTAGTAAGTGATTACTTACTATGTCGAATAAACGCAATGACATTATATCTGCTGCCCTAGATTTGTTTTCTGAAAAGGGGTATGCGGCAACTTCTACCGCTCGAATTGCTCAGGAGGCAGGGGTGAGTGAAGGCCTTATATTTCGGCATTTTAAGAACAAGCGCGGTTTGGTGGAAGAATTGCTCCAGCAAAGCGACGATCGCTATCAGAATGAAATTCAACAGTTTATTTCGGTAGAGGATCCTGCAACACTCCTTCGTGCCTTTATAGACTACTCTGTGCGTACCATACAGTATGTGGATAGTGCGAAGATGTGGATTACCTCATTGCGGCTTTCCCAGGAATTAGGTATAGATCATGAGTTGCGTTACGCGGTATTGCTGGAGCGACTTGCTTGGGCCTTAGGCGCTATAGGGCATGGAAAACCGACGGATGTTGCACGCACTTTGCTAAGCGCGCAAGAAGGAATGTTGGCACCGGGTGCATTGGGCCATATGGGTATAGTAGAATCCATTGCAGCTGGAATGCGGGAATTGGTGCTGAATGAGTGAGTAATTACTTATTATTGAGTAGATTTGCAATCTCAACGAATATTGTTTGATTTTCATTGAGGTTATAACACGAAATCCTGGGCACATCGCGGTCCGGGATTTTTTTTGTTAAAAAGATGTCTTACGTGAGCAATTCCGGCCTGATTGTTGTAATTATGCAACAATTGTTCAAACACCCTTAGCAATTTGACTTCGAACATCACCCATTTTCTTCCGTACCTAATAGGAAAGGCTCATAAAAACCTGAGAAACATTATGGTTTCTGAGCTTGAGAACAAAGGGCTGCAAATCAATGCGGCTGCTTTGCCTATTCTCGGTAAGATGCTTCTTGGAGGTGGTTCAGTACAGCAAGGAGCTCTTGTGGAACTGCTTGAAGTGGATCGGCACCGCGTGAGCCGTATGGTCAAGGAGTTGCAGGGGGCGGACATTGTAGCCGTGGAACAGAATCCAGGGAATAAGCGAGAGAATATTTTGGTGTTTACCAAGCACGGGAAATCAGTGATTAGGATCATAGATGAGACGGCGGTAGACATTACAGAATTGGCTTTCCAAGGAATATCAAAAGAAGCTCGTGAAATCACCGAGCATACATTAAGACAAATCACCAAAAACCTCAATCCAGAAAATTATGAAGTGGATTAAAAATGCCATCATCGCATTAGCTATCCTAGCAGTAGGATTATTCGTTTCCAAGACCTTAGGCGGCATGTCCACTAAGGAAGAAATCAAAGAAGATAACATCAAGCTTCAGGTCCGTGTAGTAGACGCAAAGCTTGATACAGTTGCCTTGCCGATCACGGTATACGGCCGCCTAAATGCTGCCAACAGAGCGGATCTGCTTGCTGAGGTTAGTGGAACGTTTAAAGGTAGCGACCGCGCCTTCTTGGAAGGGACGAGATTCTCCAAAGGCGAGACCATTATTCGCCTGGACGATAGTGAAGCGCGTGCCAATGCGATGAGTGTAAAAGGCAACTTCATCAATACGTTATTGGCCATTTTACCCGATTTGAATCAGGATTACCCTTCAGACTATGCACGTTTCAAAGCGTACTATGACAACACCAGCTTGAAGAAATCCTTGGAGGCATTGCCGAAGGCTGAAGGCAAGCTCGAAAAGTTTTTGATCGCCCGTGGCATTCAAGGGGCCTTTTTCCAAGCCAAGAGCGCTGAGGAGCGTCTTGCTAAGTTTAGTATTACTGCACCTTTTAATGGTGTTGTGGCTGCGGCGAACGTAAAGCCGGGTAACCTAGTGAGTCCAGGACGCGCCTTGGGAACCTTTGTAAATACCGACAGTTACGAATTGCGTAGCGCGGTGAGTCTTCGTTATGCCGACCAGTTAAGCGTGGGGCAAAAGGTGGCTTTCAGCTCTCCAGATATCGCAGGCGCTTGGACAGGCACTATCTCGAGAATAGCTCCAGTGGTGGATGCGGCTTCGCAAAGCATCAATATTATTACTACAGTTCGTGGCGCAGCCTTGCGCGAAGGCATGTACCTCACCGGACAAATTCAAGGTATTGCCGTAATGGATGCCCTGAAACTTCCCGCGTCAATGGTCTTCGACAATAAGTACATGTACATGATCGAAAGTGACAGCGTTTTGGCAAAGAACGAGGTTGAGGTTGTGGAATGGTTAGACAACGAGGTGATTGTACGTGGCGTAACAAATGGCGCTACGATGGTGAACGAGCCGACGCTGAAAGCGGCGGCGGGATTGGTTGTTGTACCTGTGAAATAAGGGAGCCATGAAGAGATTAATTGAATTTTTCATCAAATATCCCGTTGGGGTAGACGCCCTTTTGATTGGGTTCTTCTTCTTCGGTTGGATCAGCTACGGAAAGCTGAACACTACCTTCTTTCCATTGGTGGAGAGTCGCGATATCACCATCAGCGCGGTATATCCGGGTGCTTCCCCTGAGGAGATTGAAGAGGGGGTAGTTAATAAGATTGAGCAAAACCTCAAGGGCTTGACCGGGGTGGAGCAATACACGTCTACCTCGAACGAGAATCGGGCCTCTATTAACGTTAAAGTCATTAAAGGCTACGACACAGACCTGGTATTGGAGGATGTTAAGAATGCCGTACAGAGCGTGCCTTCTTTCCCCACCGGTTTGGAGCCAATTCGTGTGGCAAAACGCGAGAACAGAACGCTCGCTATGAGCATAGCCCTCACTGGTGAAGGAGTTGATCTTATAAGTTTGAAGCAAGAAGGACGCAGAATAGAGCAGGAGCTACGCCTACAAGACGGCATCTCCAAAGTTTCCTTAAGTGGATTCCCAGACGAGGAAATTGAGATTGCCTTGGACAAAAGCACCTTGCGCAAATACGACCTAAGCTTGTCTCAGATTGCCAATGCATTACGCACAACCAACCTAGACATCACAGGAGGTACCATTAAGGGTACCCAAGAAGAGATGTTAATTCGCTCACGCAACAAGCAATACGATGCGAAGGATCTTCAGAATATTGTAGTATTTACGCGCCCTTCAGGACAAACAATTCGACTGAAGGATGTCGGTGAGGTCCGCAACCGCTGGGCCGACAGCCCTTCTAGAGCAGCCTTCAACGGGATTAATTCTGTTGAGATTAGCGTAAACAATACCGACCAAGAGGATTTGTTGAGCACCTGTGAGTTTGTGAACAACTACGTGAAGGAGTACAATGCGAGCAACGACCATATGCAGCTCGATGTCATCACCGATTTCTCAGTAACCCTGCAGCAACGCAAAGACTTGCTCTTTGAGAATGGGCTGCTTGGATTCTTCCTGGTACTTATTCTATTGACGCTTTTCTTGAACCTCAGATTGGCCTTCTGGGTCGCCATTGGTATTCCTGTTTCATTTGCCGGTATGTTCATTTTGGCGACCTATTTCGGCATTACCATCAACGTTATTTCGCTGTTCGGTATGATCGTGGTTATCGGTATTCTCGTTGATGATGGGATTGTCATCGCGGAGAACATCTATGCGCACTTCGAGCGCGGAAAACCACTACTTCGTGCTGCTTTGGACGGTACTGTAGAGGTTATTCCTTCAGTAGTAAGTGCCGTATTGACGACTATTATTGCCTTCTCTTCGTTCTTCTTCTTGGACGGTAGAGCAGGAGACTTCTTCTCAGAAATGTCCTTTATTGTTATTGCGACGTTGGCCGTTTCGTTGATCGAGGGGCTCTTGTTCCTTCCGACCCACCTCTCTCACGCGAAGCTTGAGCGCAACGCGAAGATGAACCCCATCCAAAGCGCGGCAACGAAGGCGTTGTTTAGGTTTAGAGATAAGATCTATGCCCCGTTCTTACGTTGGTCTTTGCACAACAAGATCATCACCATCAGCTTTTTCTTCGCAATCATGTTTGTGACCTTTGGGGCCATTGGTGGCGGTATTATTCGGACTCAATTCTTCCCGTTCATCGAGCGCGATAATTTGAACATCAGTTTAGATATGCCAGCGGGTACCAATGAAGCGGTGACGCAAAAGTGGATTGACCATATTGAAGCTACCGTTTGGGAGGTAAATGAGCAGTATAAGTCAGAACGGGAAGACAGCTTGGACGTGGTTCGTGCCATTCAAAAGAACATTGGCCCAATTTCTTCCAAAGCGCGTCTTAATGTCCTTTTGCTAGATAGTGAGACTAGATTAACGCCTTCTTACCTCATTCAAAACGACATCCGTAAGGCTGCAGGGGAGATTGAAGGTGCTGATAATGTGAGTTTTGGCGGCGTTCAGGCCTTTGGTAAGCCTATTTCAATTTCACTGGTCAGCTATGACCTCGTGGAACTCAAGGCAGCCAAGGAGGCGCTTAAGTCAAAACTTAAACTCATGGACGCCCTGACCGATGTGATTGATAACGACCAGAAAGGAATTCGCGAGGTGACCCTTGAGTTGACCGATAAGGCACGCTATTTAGGCCTAACCCCAGGAGCAGTTATGAGCCAGGTTCGTGAAACCTTCTTCGGGGCGCAGGTGCAACGCTTGCAACGCGGTGAGGACGAGGTGAAAGTATGGGTACGCTTGGACGAAAAGGACCGCAAGCAATTGTGGGATTTAGAGGAACTATTAATCACTACACCACAGGGCAATGTGCCGTTAAGGGAATTGGCCACCTATACCATTGAAAGGGGAACGGTGAACATCAACCACCTGGACGGGCAGCGCGAGTACCGTGTGGAGAGCGATTTGAGCAGTCCTAACGGCTCAGCGCCAGCGCTACTTTCGCAAATCAAGACAGATATCTTGCCTGAGATTTTTGCAAAGTACCCATCAGTGACCGCACGTTACGAAGGCCAACAGAAAGAGAGCCAGAAGACCCAAGACAGCTCACAAACCGTGATGCCGCTTATCCTCTTCCTGATTATATTGACCATCACCTTTACCTTCCGTTCATTAGTGCAAACCATAGTAATTATGCTGCTTATCCCGCTCAGTTTAACCGGGGTCGCTTGGGGACACTGGTTGCACGGCATGCCAATGTCTATCCTCAGCTTCCTAGGGGTTGTGGCACTCATCGGTATTATCGTGAACGACAGTTTGGTGCTAGTGAGCAAATACAACATCAATGTGAAGAGTGGCGAGAAGGTGTATGATGCAATTTTTAATGCAGGTATCAGCCGATTCCGTGCCATCTTCCTAACCACAGTGACCACTATTGCTGGTCTGGCGCCGCTCATCTTCGAAACCTCCTTCCAAGCACAGTTCCTCATACCGATGGCGGTGGCTATTGCTTACGGAATTGGTTTTGCGACGATGTTGACGCTCGTGGTCCTGCCGTCGATGATGGCCTTAGTGAATGATGCACGCGTTTTGATTCGCCACATCTGGACGAATGAGAAGCCTACTCGCGAAGAAGTCGAGCCGGCCATCAAGGAAATGAAGAGTGAACAATACTTTAAAGAATTAAACAATGCTGAATAAGAGAATCTTCATCGCCGCAGCACTGCTTCTAGGTTGGAGCAGCTACGGACAGAATGTGTTGACGTTAGACAATGCATTGAGCTTAGCATTGGAGCACAACCACGATTTGCACATTGCTCGCCTAGATGCTGAGCAGGCAGCAAATTCTGCAACCCAGGGCAATGCCGGTCGCCTCCCTAGTCTTACAGCTTCGGCGGGTACCAACTACAGCAATCAGAATTCAAATCTTGAATTTGCTACGGGACAGACGCAAGATGTCGAAGGTGCGGAGTCGCTCTCGCAGAATGCTTCGTTGGGCGTTAGTCAGGTCTTGTTTGCAGGAGGCCGTATACAACGCAGCTATCAATTGTTGAATAGTGCTAAAAATGCAGCGGATCTCGCTCAAAAGCAAGCCATGGAAAATACCATTGCCCAGGTCTGGTCGCAATACACAGGCATCTCTTTGTTGCAGCGCACGGTAGCAACGGCAGCAGAGAACTTCAACATTAGTAAAGAGCGCTTTGATAAGGCGCAATTGACCAATGAGCTCGGCGGATCAAATTCAACGGACCTCATGGCCGCGAAGGTGGATATGAATCGCGACAAGGTGGAATTGATGGAGGCGGAGACGCAGTTGGAATCGGCTAAGAATTCATTTGCAGCATTTATTGGATATGAAGATGCATTTACCGTTTCAGATCAAACGGGATTGAACTTGGAGGAGCACTTCGACGAGGAGGAAACGCTCGAGATTATGCGTGCCGGCAATACGGCTTTGCAGTTGGCTGGAATTTCAGCAGAGACTGCTCGTATTCAACAGCAGTTGCAACAGGCGACGCTCTTCCCAACCATTGCAGCCCAAGCGAGCTATGGCTTGAATCAAAGCCAAGCAGAGGCAGGATTTTTAGCAGCTTCACAACAGACCGGTTTGAATGCGGGTATTAGCCTTCAGTACAATCTGTTTAGCGGTTTCCAGAGTCGTACCCAGCGTCAGAATGCGAAACTCGAGGTGTTGAAAGCTGAGCACCGGGAGGCACAAACCCAGGAGCTTATCGAGAACACGGTAAAGAATGCGGTTCGTGCATTCAACAATGCAGCTGCAGTCGCCAAGATTGAAGCGGACAACGCTGAGGTTGCGAACCAGCGCATGCTTAAAGTAAACGAGCTCTACAACCTTGGGCAAGCTTCCTCCTTGGAGCAGCGTCAAGCCCAGCTGGCCTGGTTAGCCGCGGAAAACGGAAAATCTTCAGCCCAGTTTAGGGCCGTCAATGCACAGATTGCCCTGTACCAACTGATGGGTACATTGCTCATTACAGAGAAATAAAAAAAGGCGCCCTAGGGCGCCTTTTTTAGTTAGTTCGCGGAACATTTATACTCGTTACCGCCAATATCAAACCAGAGTTGATTCCTGGTCAATTTCGAGATGTCGATTTCACCCATATTATCAATGATAACACCTCTTTTGTCGTTGTTCCAGTACCAATAGCGTGTCTGAGAGCTAAATGTGCCGTTGTTTTCGGTTATCATATCTACTTCTCCATCTTCTTCGAAGTCCCAATAAGTATTGGAAGGATATGCC
>JACESW010000060.1 GCA_013911625.1 Cryomorphaceae bacterium
CCGCTACTCCAGCACCTTCAATACAAGCCGCTTCTAAGCGCGGGAGGTCTTCAGGGTTGTGGGAGAAATCACAGTCCATCTCAAAAATGTATTCGTAATCGCGAGCGAGTGCCCATTTAAAGCCATGAATGTATGCTGTGCCTAGTCCTAATTTACCCGTGCGCTCTTCAAGATGAATGCGCCCGTCGTATTTGGCCATCAACTTTCGTACACAATCCGCAGTGCCGTCCGGAGAACCGTCGTCAACAATAAGAACATCAAACGCGCGTTCCAGATTCATTACGGTTTCCAACATCTTTTCGATGTTTTCAATCTCGTTGTAAGTTGGAATTATAACAAGGCTTCTTGGCATGAGACAAATGTAGCAAAGAAACCACTAGATTAGAGGCATGAAATGGGACGTATATAAGGGTAAACAATGGTGGAAAGCAGCGCTGATTGCTTTCGGTGTCGTCATTGGGATTGTATCGCTCTTCTATACAGAGACTTTCCTCAAGGAACTTCGTGCCGAAGAAGAGCGCAAGATTGTTCTGTGGGCCAAAGCTGTGGAGGCTGTTTTCCTTTCAGAAGACGACAGCAATTTGGCCTTCTATTCCCAGATCATTCAAGACAATAAAACCATTCCTGTTATTCTTGTAAACGATACGGACGAAATTATTGCCCACCGCAATTTAGATGTACCGGAGTCCAATCCGGAGCGTTACCTCAAGCGCAAACTGGAAGAATTCAAAGAAAGCGGCCAAGTACTCGAGAATCCCTACCTCGACGGCAAGACCAACTACCTCTACTACAAGGGGTCTTCCCTACTCTCCAAGCTCCGACTCTATCCCCTGTTGCTACTTGGGGTGATTTCCATCTATATGCTCATCAGCTACATGGCCTTCTCAAATGCCCGCAGAAGCGAGCAAAACAAGGTATGGACAGGTATGGCAAAAGAGACGGCCCACCAGATTGGAACTCCGTTGAGTGCTATGCTCGGTTGGGTGGCTTACCTCAAAGACAAGTATCCTCAGGAAGAAGCTTTCGAGGAAATGGAGCGCGATGTAAATAGATTAACAGCTATTACGGAACGATTTAGCAAAATCGGCTCTCAACCCGAACTGACCCATACAGCGCTTACCAATACGATCGAGAACAGCCTTGATTACCTAGTCAACCGCCTCGGTAAAAATGTAACCTTTACCTCGAACATTGCCAGTGACCTTCAGGCGCAGCATAATCCACAGCTCATTTCGTGGGTGCTCGAAAATCTGATTACCAATGCCACCGATGCCCTCGAGGGTAAGGGAGAAATAGAAGTCGAAGCCCGATTGAACGGCACTGATATTTTCATTTTTGTTAAAGACTCCGGTAAGGGCATACCGTCAAACATTCAGCGCTCCATCTTTAAACCTGGATACAGCACAAAAAGCAGGGGCTGGGGACTAGGACTGAGCTTGGCTAAACGCATTGTTGATGAATACCACAACGGGAGCATTTCTTTGGTCGATAGCCAATTGAACCAAGGCTCGACATTTAAAATAACGCTACCCTCGATACTCTAATGAAGAGTAGCATTTACCTTCATATACCCTACTGCAAACAGGCCTGTAGTTATTGTGATTTTCACTTCTCTACAAACCTAAAAACTCGAGAAGATGTCTTGGGTCATATGCTCAAAGAAATCGATACCCGAAGCGTAATTGCTCCGTGGAATCATTCACATATAGGCAGTATTTACTTTGGCGGAGGAACGCCAAGTTTGCTGGAAAGCGAAGAAATTGAACGCATCTTACAGCACATACATCATACATTCAAAGACATTTCAGAGGAAGTGGAGATTACCTTGGAGGCGAATCCTGACGACATCACCCAAGAGCGTCTAGAGCACTGGTATGGTGCGGGCATCAATAGGTTGAGTGTGGGCATTCAAAGTTTTGAAGCTGCTGAACTCAGTGCGAGCAATAGAGCACATACTGCCGAAGAGTCCCACCAAGTACTGGAATGGATCACCGAAAGTGCTTTCGAAAACTACTCTGTTGACCTCATTTATGGAATGCCCGGTTCATCAACAGAAAGCTGGCAAAACAACCTGCGACACATAGAGAAGTATGCACCGCCACACATCAGTTGTTATGCGCTGACTGTGGAAGAAAATACTGCCCTTGCTCATCAGGTGAAAAAAGGGATTACCCGGCTGCCTGACGAAGAAGCAGTGCTCGCCCAATACGAGCAGCTGAGGATGTGGGCCAGCGCACACGGATACGAGCATTATGAGTTGTCTAATTATTCCAAACCCGGCAAACGAAGCCTGCACAACCAACACTATTGGTCGTACGAGCCCTATTTGGGCATTGGTCCGGGGGCACATTCTTTCGATGGAACGCTCAGGTTCTGGAATGTCAGTAACAACAACCTCTATGCTCAAGGTGCAGCGATTACTCAGGAAGAGCTCTCTGTGAGCGAGCAGTTGAACGAACGATTGATGGTGCGTCTACGGACTGCCGACGGCTTCAGGTACAGCACGGATTTACCGCAGCGCGGTCTAAGTACTTTTCATAAAAAAGCGTTTAGAAAAAATGTTGAGGCAGCTCTTCGTAGCGGTGTTATAGCGTCGATTAACGACGGGTTCCGTATTTTACCAGAGAATTGGATGACCAGCGATGCCATTATTGCGGGTCTCATGATAGATCACGAAGATGAAGATTAACCTACACCTAAATGACGCAGATTACGCGGTCAATCTGAGTACACCTTTTGCAGATTTAAGCATGCCGGTGAGCGATGTGGCGCGTGCTTGGTACATTGATGCCCCTGCATTCCATCCAGTCGTTTTAGGCGATTGGAAGGGATCGGTAGCCATGGGTGGCGGTGTGAATTTCTTCTCTATTGACTTCAATCCACATGCCCACGGAACTCATACAGAAACTGCCGGTCATATAACTGAGGAACGTCATTCCATACACGATCATTTTAAGAGCCCCTTCACCATTGCTCTCGTGTTGTACCCGCTTGTCGAAAACGGTAAGGTAAGTATGGCGAATTTTGAAAAGGCTTGGCAGGAAGCTGAAACTGAAGGCGGCACCTTAGGAGTAAGTACTGTCATTCTCAAAACCGATTGCGGAGATGCCAACCGCAGTAGAAACTACAGCAACAGTGATTGGCCTTATTTAGATGCGGAAATAGGTACCTTCTTACGTCAAGCCGGCATTGATCACCTCATCATTGACCAACCCAGTGTGGACCAAGAAGAAGACGGTGGTGCACTTGCTTGCCACAGAAGTTTTTGGGGTGATCGTCCGGAGAATAGCCTGCACAGGACCATCACAGAATTGGCCCATATCCCCGATCATGTTGTACCTGGAAATTACCTGCTAAATCTGCAGGTGGCTCCGATTGATAATGACGCCGCACCTTCAAGGCCGTTGCTGTATTCGCTTGAACAGCTCTAATTACCTTTACGTGAGCGTGCATCTACTGCCGCCAACGTAGCCATATTCACAATCTCACGAACCGAAGCACCAAGTTGTAAAACGTGAGCACTCTTCTGCGTTCCGATAAGCATAGGGCCAATGGCCTCCGCAGCTCCAAAGCTCTGAAGCATTTTGTAAGTAATGTTCCCGGCTGCAAGGTTCGGGAAGATGAATACATTCGCGCGGTGACCGACAAGGTCAGAAAACGGAAAGCTTTCTTCCAGAAGCTCTGGATTCAATGCAAAATTGGCTTGAATCTCACCGTCAACGATAAGATCGGGATGCTCCTCTCGTAGAATCTTACTCGCTTTTGCCATCTTACGCGCATCCGGCCCGTTGCTCGAACCAAAATTTGAATAGCTCAAAAGAGCCACTTTAGGTTCGATATTGGTACGACGCACCGTATCTGCCACGTTCAGTACCATCTGTATAATTTCTTCTACTGTAGGATCCAAATTGATGGTGGTATCCGCGAAGAACATTGGGCCGCGTTTGGTCAATAACGTATACATACCTGCAGCTTTACTCAAGCCTTCTTCAGTACCAATAATACGCAGAATAGGACGTAATGCCGTTGGGTATTTCACGGTTAAACCGCTAATCAGCGCATCAACTCGACCTTCTTTGAGCATCATGTTTCCATAATACTCTCTTGATTTGATCTTACTGCGACACTCTGCCAGAGTCCAACCGCGGCGCATGCGCATATCGTAGAGTTTTTGAGCATACTCTTCACGCCCGCTAGAATCCGCTATAATGTCAATAATCTCTGCGCCACCTAACTCAAGCTGATATTCTTCAATTATCTTTTCGATTTTAGCTTTTGGTCCTAGCAATACCGGCTTCGCTGTTCCACCATTGATCAAAATTTCAGCTGCTTTCAAGATGCGGTATTGATCTCCTTCAGTAAAAACGATACGCTGTGGCTTCTGAGAAGCATTTTCATTCAGCAAACGGATGAACTTATCGTCGCGTCCCAACCTGTCGCTAAGTACTCGGTTGTATGCTTCCCAGTCAGAAATAGGCGCCTTTGCGACACCACTATCCATAGCTGCTTTAGCAACTGCAGGGGCTACCGTAGTAATCAACCTTGGGTCGAACGGCTTAGGGATGATATAGGTAGGTCCAAAGGTTAGGTTGCTCTCGCCGTAGGCAAGGTTCACCAACTCTGGAACCGGCTCTTTCGTAAGTTCAGCAATGGCTCTAACAGCAGCCAATTTCATTTCTTCATTGATGGTCGAAGCACGTACATCTAGCGCCCCACGGAAAATGAATGGGAACCCTAATACATTGTTCACCTGGTTCGGATTGTCACTACGACCCGTTGCCATGATAATGTCCTCACGGGCCGCCATGGCATCTTTGTAACTGATCTCTGGATCCGGATTCGCTAGAGCAAATACAATAGGATTGGCTGACATGGACTTCACCATGTCTTTGGTCACAATACCTCCTTTGGAAAGGCCGACAAATACATCTGCACCTGCAATCACTGTCGCTAAATCTGTAGGGTTATGATCCTTAGCAAAAATTTCCTTCTCTGGAGTCAAGCTGTCTCTCGATGAAGTAATTAATCCTTTGGAATCACACATGTATAGGTTCTCCGGCTGCACACCTAAACTCAAGTATAATTTCGCACACGAAATGGCCGATGCACCCGCACCATTGAAGACCACTTTTATGGTTGCAATGTCTTTTCCTGAAATCTCCAACGCGTTCAATAGAGCTGCCGCCGTAATGATGGCAGTACCGTGCTGATCGTCGTGCATAATAGGAATATTCAACTCTTCCTTCAAGCGCTTTTCGATGTAGAAACAATCGGGCGCCTTGATATCCTCAAGGTTGATGCCCCCAAAAGTTGGAGCAACCGCTTTTACGGTGTCAATGAATTTATCAGGATCTGCTGCATCCAATTCAAGATCAAACACATCAATATCCGCGAAGATTTTAAACAATACGCCCTTTCCTTCCATCACTGGCTTAGACGCCTCAGGGCCTATATCTCCAAGACCCAACACCGCCGTACCGTTTGAAATGACCGCCACCAAATTTCCTTTCGCCGTGTATTTGTAGACGTCCTCCGGGTTTGCTGCGATCTCCTTACAAGGCTCTGCCACACCTGGAGAATAGGCGATGCTCAGATCACGCTGAGAGTTTGAGGGCTTTGTAGGAATGACCTCAATCTTACCCGGCTTGGGCTGCTGGTGGTACTTCAATGTATCCGCTTTGCGTATGGGTCTTTGACTCATGTCGTTTTAGGTTTAGTACAAAAAGGTATTAAATGGGAACCTTGATGCATGTATTTCTGATGCCACACGGTACACCGTGCGCCTTAATTCGTCAATATTATTTCTGTCTTGAGCTGAAATGAAGACGGCGCGCTCGCCAATCTTGTTCATCCAACTCCTTTTCCAATGGTCAAGATCGTAATTTCTTGGCGTCAATTCTAAATCAAACTCATCCGCCTCCTCGTAGGTGAATGCATCGATCTTATTAAAGACCATGATGGTCGGCTTATCTAAACTATCGATCTCCTGTAAAATTCCATTCACACTGTCGATGTGTTCCATGAAATTCGGATGAGAAATATCTACCACATGCATCAGCACATCAGCCTCCCTTACCTCGTCCAAGGTACTCTTAAAACTCTCGACCAGCTGGGTGGGCAACTTTCGAATAAACCCTACCGTATCTGTCAAGAGCAACGGTAAATTATCAATGTTAATCTTACGCACCGTCGTATCCAGTGTCGCAAAAAGCTTGTTCTCTGCCAGTACATCCGTCTTACACAGCAAATTCAACAAAGTACTCTTACCTACATTCGTATACCCAACAAGGGCCACACGAGTAAGCTTACCTCTATTGCTGCGCTGGGTGCTCATCTGCACATCTATCTTCTGCAACTTCTTTTTAAGCTGAGAGATTTTCTGCTGAATGATTCGCCTATCTGTCTCAATCTGGGTCTCCCCGGGACCGCGCATACCAATACCCCCTTTCTGTCTTTCAAGGTGCGTCCACATTCGCGTAAGTCGTGGAAGTAAGTATTGATACTGGGCCAATTCTACTTGAGTACGCGCATAGCTCGTCTGTGCCCTGGCGGCAAAAATATCCAAGATGAGATTGGTTCGGTCCATTACTTTTACCTCCATCATCGCCTCAATGTTCTTGAGCTGCGATGGGGTCAATTCATCGTCAAAAACGACCATATCGATATTCTCCGCCTTCACAAAGCCGAGAATCTCTTCCATCTTTCCTGTACCCAAGAAGGTCTTAGAATTTGGCTGCGACAATTTCTGGGTGAACATATGCACCGTATCTGCCCCTGCCGTATCTGCGAGAAAGCGCAATTCTTCCAGATATTCGAGTGCCTTATCCTCGTCCTGCTGCTTATTGACAATGGCAACAAGAACACAGCGCTCCCGTTCGGAAGATCGTTTCTTCTTGAGTTCTATCATTTAACCGAGTGTAGTTATGCGCCTTGCAAGAAGGCCTCCCATGGAAATCTCAATGCGATTAACGCTAGTCCAATTCCGAACCAAACCACCACCGCTTTTGCCTTCTCCTGACCAGATTCGGCGCGCTTGCTTTTCGCATTTCCCACGGTGATCAAAACCGCTCCAAGCAACATCGTTGTTGGGTGCTCTACGTATTTAAAACGCAGTGCCGCATCTCCCATCAAAGTTCCAATGTCCGGTACCATACCGGTTGTGAAGGCGGTGGCCAGCATAATCAAACCAACAGTTACTTGAATGTGGGTTAAGATCAATGTGATTTTATTCTGACGTTGAAGGCTCGCGTTGAATTCACGGTCTGATTTCCAGACTAAAAAATTCTGAACCAAAACCACTAGAATGAGTAGTAGCCATAGAAACGGCATCCAGTGGTGCAAGTGTAGTAATCCTGTGTACATCTATTCGTATTTTGAGCAAAGTTACAAACGCTACATCAAGTATACGTATATGAAGAAGATCATCCTTGCCTTAATCGCAATTGTTTTAATCGCCGT
>JACESW010000061.1 GCA_013911625.1 Cryomorphaceae bacterium
TTCTGATTCCGCTATTATTGGCAGCATTGGATAAACTAAGAACATTAAAACTCGAATTGTAGTCTCCTAACAAGAAACATTCTTCGGCAGAAATACTAAAAGCATCACTAGTTTGTCCATGCAATGGGATTATAACAAAAGAGAAGAATAGGATTACTAGCTTTTTCATTGTCTTGGTTTCAATTCTCGGTAAAATACTGAGATAAACTGAAAAAATCTATTTCTTTCGGCGATTTACCCTGCTCAAAAATTCTGGCAGTGTGCTCTCCTTTTAAAATGTAAGTTCCGTCTTCCACGCGAATCCATGAACCTTCGCGCAATCCAATAACGGGTACATTATTGAATTTGTGGAATTCGCCAATTCTCGTTTCTCGGGTCTCACCCATGTGTTTGGATCCCGAAATAGGATCAAGGTAGTGCGGGTTGATGTTAAAGGGTACCCAGCCAAATGCCTTGAAGGAAGGTGGATAAACGATGGGCATATCGTTGGTAGTAGAGATGCTTTGCCCTGTCATGTTGCAGCCGGCTGAGGTGCCCATGTAGGGTTTACCGCCTCGTACTGCTGCATCTATGGCTTCAAAGTAGCCACTTTCGCGAAGGTCATTGGCAAGTACGAAGGTGTTTCCACCGCCCGTGAAAAAACCATCAGCCCACGAACAGCCTTCTTGAGCAGAAGGGAATTCGTGTGCTCCTTTGACGCTAAACCCCCAGCTCTCTAGGACTTCCTTTGCTTTGGCTGTATATCCGTCGTGCGATATGCCGCCTGGTCGGGCGTAGGGAATGAAAAGAATGTTAGCTGCCTTCGGGAAGAAATCTCTGCACTCCTCTTTGAGGTAGCTTAAATAGGGTTTTCCGTAAACGGTACTTGTACTGACTATAAGTAGCTTCATGAATTATTTTGTTTCATTGTGAAGGTAGGTCCAGACCGATTTTTTTAGTCCATTCATCTCGGTCCAAATCGGACGAACTACGCCATTTTGAGCGCTGATGTGGTTGTAATCGCCCATGAATACGGTGCTCACTGGGAAGAAAGGTTCATCATTGATCTGCCATTCGGTCCAGGTCTGACCGCCGTCTACACTCTTGCTGAGGTAGGTGTTCGTTTCGTTGTCTTTCTCTGTATCTCTACGGTCGTAGTACACAGCATACAGGTGCCCCGAGGATGGGTCTACGGTGACCCATGGAAGGAATTGATCCGAAGATCCTCCTTCTGGACTTACTCGAGCTGGACGGCTCCATGTGCCCCCTGCATCGTCCGAAGAACTGATCCATATTTCACCGCCGTTCCGCTCGTCTTTATCGCCCCAGCACACATATACTCTGCCATAGTAGGCGCTGCTTTCGCAATGGTCAACCACAGTTACAGGCATGCCGTTGGCCCGATTAAAGCCGGGATAGCTCTGTGTCCAACCGTCTTTTTGATCCGCCACTCGTATTTCCTCCCAGTGCTGCCCGTCCAAACTTCGGTTAAAGTAGATGCCTCCATTCAATGCCCAGCCTACATAGCGAGCATTTTTGATGCCGTATGCAGGAACTGCACCTTCACTTGTTCCGTCGTCATCTACACAGTCGCCCTGTTGCTCAGTAATGACCACAGGCTCGGACCAATGTTGACCTCCGTCTTCGCTCTCGCTAAAAAGGATGGTGCTTTTACAACTTTCGTCTGAGGTGCCGTAGGCGTCGAATTGAGTCCAGCTCAAGGCAATAGTGCCTTTTGTTGGATGAATGGCGGCCCATTCTTTGTCGTGTTTTTTTCCGTTAACGGCGGTAAAAGAACCGTTGTTAAAAGAGCCTTGTGGTCCGTCTTTTGTTTGGCAGACCATGCGGTCGAGGATTTGATCGCTGTTCCAGTTGGTGCCCTCTGGGTCGCTGAGGTGGAAATAATAAACGCGGCCGTTGCCGTCAGTGATAATACAAGGGTCGCCCCAAACGCCGTAAGGGCTCGATATTTTTTCTTGGGTCCAAGTAATCCCGCCGTCAGTACTTTGGTAAAAGTTATCTAAAATGCTCGCAGCATAAACGTTCATGGGGTTGGTAGGGTCCACACTGATGCTGGGTTCACAGATGCCGCTTCGAAAGGACGGACCTTCATGAATTTTCACTGCTTGAGCGGATGTGTTAAAACTGGTCAACAAGGCGCCGAGGAGCAGGGTGAAAAGCGAAAATTGGCTTAATTTCACGGACATGAAAAAATCAGTGCTTCTACTCATATTGGTGTGCTTTGGAATCTGTGGGTTCTCCACGAAGGTAAAGCATGAGTTTTATGTAAGTGTCACCGATATTTACGTTGATGCGGAAAAAGGGCAGATTAATGGTGTTGTGAAGTGTTTCCCGGACGATTGGGAGCGTGCCATGAATGCCTTGCTCGCCAATAAAGTGCAGCGCTATGTGCAATTAGATTCGACGTCGCAAGACAGCTTGCACGCCGTTTATTTACAGAAGCATCTAAACGTTCAAGTAGGTGAGCTGCCATTGAAGTTTGGTTACTCGGGCACGGTGCGAGGACCTGATGAGGTGTATTTACTGTTTGAGGGACCTATGGAATTGGCCCCGGGAGAATATGCAAAGGGGTGGACGGTGAATCAAACCTTGTTGGCAGATATTTATCCTACGCAAGAGAACATTGTCATCTTGCATTACGACGGTCAGAAGTATACCAGTAGCTGCCGCGAAGGCAATGAGTACGAATTCAACTATTCCTTTTAGATGTTTTACATAGAGCTGGGCCTCAGGCACATACTCGATATAGAAGGGTACGACCACATGTTGTTTTTACTCGCCCTTACCTTGCCTTTGACCTTTCGTGATTGGAAACAGACGCTTTGGTGGGTAACCGCCTTTACAGTAGGGCACAGTTTGACCCTTGCTTTGACCGCCACAGAATTGATTTCCATAGACAGTACATGGGTGGAGCTGGGTATTGCAGTGACTATTTTCTTAACTGGGGTCTTTCATTTCGTTCGAAATTTTTCAGTGTCCAATTCTGGCCGCTACCTCTCGCTCATCTTTGGCGCAGTGCACGGTATGGGCTTCGGCTCGTATTATTCCTTTATCGCCCAAGACGACGTTTTTTGGTGGGCGTGGTTGCCATTTAATGTCGGTATTGAACTAGGACAAATCCTCCTTGTTGTGGTGTTGCTTTTTGTATATTCGATTTTCCAAAAAATTGGCGTGTCTATTAAGTCAGTTCGAATCCTGGTAACGGGTATAGTACTCACCTTAAGTGCGCAAATGATTTTGGAACGAATTCCTAACGAACTCTTTTAAATCAAATACATGAGAAATAGATTGTTATGGTTGGCCTTAGGGGCTGCATTTACATTGACGGCACAAAACGTCAATACGTCTAAATTCCGTCAATTAGGTCAAGAGTTGCCGACACCGAACGTATACCGTACGGCTTCAGGGGCACCGGGTCATGAGTACTACCAGCAGCAGGCTGATTACAACATGAGCATTACTCTGGATGATGAAACGCAACGCATCTATGGAAAGGAGACCATCACTTACACGAACAATAGCCCTGACGAGCTGCGCTATTTGTGGGTGCAACTAGACCAAAATATGCGTGCAAAAAACAGCACGACACAAGAGATCAAGCGCGGAGGAATCTTCTCGGAGCGCGGCAATACGGCGCAGACGGCTTTCAATCAGTTAAAGAACAACCAGTTCTATGATTTTGATGGTGGCTTTAAAATCGATTACGTACAGACCACTTCAGGCAAGAACTTGCGATACACTATCAACAACACGATGATGCGTATCGATCTGCCAACGCCATTGCGTAAAGGGCAGAAGTTCTCATTCAACATCAAATGGTGGTTCAACATCAATGACCGTATGGACATCGGTGGTCGTTCTGGGTTTGAGTACTTTGAAGAAGACGACAATTACCTCTATACTATCGCACAGTTCTTCCCAAGAATGGCAGTGTACAATGATGTCGAAGGATGGCAGAACAAGCAGTTTTTGGGTTCTGGTGAGTTCACCCTTCCGTTTGGGGATTACAAAGTAAGCATTACGGTTCCTTCGGATCACGTGGTGGCTTCGACGGGTAAGTTGACCAACGAGAGCAAGATATTGTCGTCGAAGCAGCGTGCCCGTTTGGCCAAGGCGCGCAAGAGCTATGACGATCCAGTGATTATTGTGACGCAAGAAGAAGCTGAGCAGGCTGAAAAAGACAAGAGTACGAAGAGCAAGACTTGGGTATTCGAAGCTGAGAATGTCCGTGATTTCGCTTTCGCAACTTCGCGTAAGTTCATCTGGGATGCACAAGCAGTAGATATTAATGGTAAGACTACCATGGCGATGAGCTACTACCCGAAAGAAGGGAATCCATTGTGGGAGCAGTACTCTACACGCGTGGTTGCACATACTTTGAAGGTGTACAGCAAGTTCACGGTAGATTACCCGTACCACAAAGCCATTTCTGTGCATACCAAATGGATCGGTATGGAGTACCCGCAGATTTGTTTCAACGGCGGTCGCCCAGAAGCAGACGGTACGTACAGCGAAAGCACTAAATATGGAATGATTGGTGTGATTATCCACGAGGTAGGACACAACTTCTTCCCAATGATTATTAACTCTGACGAGCGTCAGTGGACGTGGATGGACGAAGGTTTGAACACGTTTGTACAGTACTTGACGGAGCAAGAGTGGGATCATGAGTACCCATCTCGTCGTGGTCCTGCACACAAGATTGTGCCTTACATGAGTGGTCCAAAGGAGGACATGGTTCCGATTATGACCAATTCTGAGAGCATTCTACAGTTTGGGAACAATGCCTACGGTAAGCCAGCAACGGCTTTGAACATCCTACGTGAGACAGTTATGGGGCGTGAGTTGTTCGATTATGCATTTAAAGAGTACAGCCGTCGTTGGGCATTCAAGCACCCATCGCCTGCGGATTTCTTCCGTACTATGGAGGACGCTTCAGGGGTAGATTTAGATTGGTTCTGGAGAGGTTGGTTCTACACGACAGATCATGTTGATATCGCCATTACTGATGTAAAGTGGTACCAGATGAGTTCGAAAAATCCTGATGTAGAAAATCCAATTCTTGAGGAGAAAGCGCGCAAAGCTGATGCACATATTGGTAAAGCGCGCAATTCAGTCATTCGCACAGTAGTGGATGAAAACGAGGCGGCGCGTGATTTCTACAACCGTTATAACCGTTTTGAGGTAAAGGAGAGTGATCGCGAAGAATACGAGCGCTACCGCGACGGTTTGAGCGAGGAAGAGGCAGCCATGCTCGATGCAGGCTACCACTTCTACGGTGTTTCATTTGAGAACCAAGGAGGCTTGGTGATGCCATTGGTATTGCGCTTCACATTGGAAGACGGCACGGAAGAAGTAAGAAGAATAGCTGCTGAGGTGTGGTTGAAGAATGAAAAGAGCTTCACAAAGTGGTTCAATTTCCCACAGCCTGTTGTTCAGATTACATTAGACCCGTTCCTGGAAATGGCAGATACAGATCGTAGCGATAACTATTGGCCAGCAATGGCAGAGCCAAGCAAATTCGACGTGTATTCACGCGGCGCAACGAGCAGATGGCAACGCAATGGTCGCAGCAATCCTATGCGCGAAGCAAGAGCTGCAGGCAACGAATAAGATGCCCTTATGAAATAGAGAGCCGTCCTGTGGGGCGGCTTTTTTTATGGTCAAAAGTCTGTTTAACAAAGTATTATCATTTGAAGGATACTTGAGTTTGTAGCGGTGACGTTTTGGGTGGTGAAAAATTTAATCACTCCATGAAGTTTACCGAAAAACCTATGTTCAAGATGCTAGCCGTGGGTGCGCTAGCTGTTTTATTACTGATACCGGCAACGCTGGTTCAGAATTTGATTCACGAAAGAGAATCGACCCAGAATTCCGCTATTTCTCAAATGACCAGTATTTGGGGCGGCGATCAAATGATTGTAGGGCCGTACTTAAGTATTCCCTATTTGGACCCGTATACGGTCACCAATGACGACGGTTCACAAAGTGTGAGCTATTCTCGAAAGAACTTATATGTGCTGCCTGAGGTGCTCGAGGGCGAAGTCGACATCGTTCCTGAAACGCGTTCCCTTGGGATGTACGAAGCCATAGTCTATGAAGGGGATATGTCGTTTTCGGGCCAATTCATCTTACCGGATTACAAGACTTTGGGCATTCAAGAGCGGTTCTTGGAATGGGACAAGGCGACCATCAATATGGGCATCTCAGACCTACGCGGTGTAGAAGGTAATTTCGAGTTCAAATGGAACGAGCAACCATTGCAGATGAGCTCAGGATTGAGCAGTAATGAGATCTACCACAGCGGTATCCATGCGCCAGTAGAAGTAAGCGAAGATCAGAAGTACATTTTCACCATCCGTGCAACTCTTCGTGGCAGTAGTAGGTTCTCTGTAGTACCCTTTGGTAAACAGACCCGTTTTTCCATGATTAGTCCGTGGACCGAGCCTAGTTTTAAAGGCAGCTACGCCACAGCTTCTTATGCTCCTTCGGAAGATGGTTTTGAGGCTACCTGGGAAGTGAGTCATTTGAACAGAAATTATCCTCAGGCATGGACGGGACGCAAATACAGTCCTACCAACGATTTCTTTGGGACTGAATTTATTCGATCTGTAGACACCTACAGCAAGACCAATCGAGTGGCTAAGTATGCCATTCTTATCATTGCGCTTACGTTTATGGTATTCTACTTTTCGGAGCTCCTCAACAGTTCTAGCGTGAATGCCTTGCAATACGTCCTTATCGGTCTGGCATTGGTACTCTTTTACACGTTATTGTTGTCGTTTAGCGAGCATCTTGGGTTTAATAGGGCCTATGCAGTAGCAGGATTGATGACGGTGGTCATGGAATTCTTGTATGCGAAGAGTGTTTTGAAAAGCTCAAAGCTCGCTGGTTATGTGGCGGGTGTATTGACTTTGCTGTACGGTTTTGTTTTTGTGCTTATCCAATTGAAAGATTTTGCACTGTTGGCAGGAAGTCTTGGCTTGTTTGTCATCTTAGGAGGTATCATGTATATCTCACGAAATATTGAGTGGGACTTCGATCGAACTCAAGAGTAGGGACATAAAAAAATCCCCGCCGGGCACCGGCGGGGATTTTTATTTCAAAAATTTTGGGGACTTAGTCCATCACCATATCCAGGTATTGGCTGAGTCTTTCTTTCAGATGCTTGCGCTCCACGATAAAATCTAAGAAGCCGTGCTCGAGCAAGAACTCTGAGCGTTGGAATCCTTCGGGAAGATCCTTACCGATGGTTTCTTTCACAACACGTGGTCCTGCGAACGCAATCAGTGCATTCGGCTCTGCAATGTTAATATCACCAAGCATTGCGTAAGACGCAGTAACACCACCTGTAGTTGGATCAGTGAGGAAAGAGATGTATGGAATCTTCTTTTCGTCCATCAGGGCGATTTTCGCTGAAGTTTTTGC